>CAYGVJ010000019.1:0-47566 GCA_964353255.1 uncultured Solibacteraceae bacterium
CCTCACCTTGCGCCGATTTCTGCAAGAGGCTCAGTGTACTGTCCCGGCTTTCCGGGCTACCGCTTGGGCCATCTCTGAGGTCGTAGCGCTGCCATCCATATCGTAGGTGCGCACTTCGCCCTGCGCCACCACTTCCGCGACGGCCTGCTCGATGGCCGCCGCCTTTGCGCTTTCCCCGAGCCACTCCAGCATCATCTTCGCCGCCAGAATGGTGGCCAGCGGGTTGACCTTGTTCAAGCCCGCGTATTTGGGCGCCGAGCCGTGCGTGGGCTCAAAGATCGCGTAACGGTCGCCGATGTTGCCGCTGTAACCGAAGCCCATGCCGCCCACCAACTGCGCGCACAGGTCCGAGAGGATGTCGCCGAACAGGTTGGTCGTCACCAGCACATCGTAGTTCTGCGGGTTCTTGAGCAGCCACATGCAGATGGCGTCCACGTTGGCGGTGTCGAAGGCCACCTGCGGGTAACGGGCCGCCACCTCCTGGGCGCACTCCAGAAACAGCCCGCAGGTGGTCCGCAGCACGTTGGCTTTGTGCACGGCGGTGACCTTGCGCCGGCCGTGCTTGAGGGCGTAGTCGAACGCCGCTCGCACGATGCGCCGCGAGCCTTCCGGAGTGATGCTGCGAACGGAGATCGCCGCGGTGCGCGGAACCCGGCTCATTCCCGGTTCTTGGTAGAAGACCTCCGGGACCCGTCCGAACTCCACGCCGATGTACATGCCCTCGGTGTTCTCCCGGAAGACCACCAGGTCGATCGAGTCGCGGTAGTTGAGCGGGTTGCCGGGAAAGGCCTGGCAGGGCCGGAGGCAGATGTACAGGTCCAGCAACTGGCGCATGCGCACGATGGGGCTGCGGTAGGTCAAACCCCGGCCTTGAAGCGCGGGGGCCAGCTCCCGCGCGGCCTCGGCGGCGGGCTTCGAGGTGATGGCCCCGAAGAAGGCGCAGTCGGTGGCCTTCAGCAGCTCGATGGTGCGCGCGGGCAGCGCGTCGCCTTCCCGCCGCCAGAACTCCCAGCCGATGTCGCCGTCGAGATACTCGGCCGAGAAGCCCGCGGCGTCCAGCACCGTGCGCGCGGCCTGGCAGACCTCCGGCCCGATGCCGTCCCCCGGCAGCCAGGCAATGCGGTAGTTGGGCATGAGTCCGTCCTCTACGCGGCGTGTTTCTTCTTCAGGTACGGTATCAACCCGCCGGCCGTCACCAACTCGATGGCGCGCGGGTCCAGCGGCGCCGCCTTCAAAGCGGCCCCCGTGGTGAGGTTGAGAATGGAACCGCCCTCCAGGTCGATCTCCAGCTCTTCGCCCGGCTGGAGCCGCTCGACAGCTTCCGGGGACACCACCACCGGCAGCCCCAGGTTGATGGAATTGCGGAAGAAGATCCGCGCAAACGAGACCGCGATGACGGCGCCGACTTGCGAGTACTTCAGCGCGGCGGTGGCCTGCTCGCGGCTGGATCCGCAGCCGAAGTTTTTCCCGGCCACCAGGAAGTCGCCGGGTTGAATGCGCGCGCGGATCTCCGGGTAGGCCAGCTCGAACAGATGCTCGGCGGTCATCTCGCGGTCGGTGATGTTGAGGTAGCGGCCCGGGTAGATCACGTCCGTATCCACGTTGTCGCCCAGCCTGGCGGCCACCCGGCCGCGCAGCTTCAGGGATTCCGCGCTCATGCCACTGCCTCCTTGACGATCTCCTCCGGGTGAATAATGCGCCCGGCCACCGCCGAAGCCGCCACCACGGCGGGGCTGGCCAGGTACACCCGGGAGTCCTTGCTGCCCATGCGGCCGAGGAAGTTACGGTTGGTCGAGGAGATGCAGACCTCGCCCGCCGCCAGGATGCCCTGGTGAACCCCCACGCAGGGGCCGCAGCCCGGCGGGTTGACCATGGCGCCCGCCGCAATCAGCTTCTGGATGAAACCCAAGCGGATGGCGTCCAGCAACACCTGCTGGCTGGCCGGGATGACCAGCATGCGTGTGCGGGGATGCACGCGCCGCCCGCTCAGCAGGTGCGCCGCCACTTCCAGGTCTTCCAGCCGCCCGTTGGTGCAGCTTCCCAGCACGGCCTGGTGCACCGGAACGTCACCCAGCTCCGAGAGAGGGACCACCCGGTCAACGGCGTGCGGGCAGGCCACCTGGGGCTCGCTGATCTGGCTGGCGTCGATCTCCAGCACCCGCTCGTAGGTTGCCTCCGCGTCCGGCTCGTACTCCGGGCTGGTGGGCATCTTGCGTCCCGTCTTTTCCCTCAGGTAGTCGAGCAGAGTGTCGTCCACCGGGGTGAAGGCCACCTTAGCGCCCATCTCCATAGACAGGTTCGTCAGCACCATGCGCGAAGCCACCGAAAGCCGCCGGATGAGCGGCCCGTCGAACTCGACCGCGCGGTAATCGGCGCCATCGGCGCCCAGCCGCCCGATGAGGTGCAGAATGAGGTCTTTGGCCGAGATCCAGGGGGCGAATTCCCCCTCTACCTCGATGCGGATGGTCGCCGGAACCTTGAACCACAGCCGCCCCTCGATCCACACGCCGGCCATCTCGGTGGCCCCGATCCCCGTGGCGAAGGCCCCGAAGGCCCCGTGCGTGGTGGTGTGCGAGTCGGTTCCCACCACCACCATGCCCGGCAGCACGTGGCCGCGCTCGGCCAGCACTTGATGGCAGATGCCGCCCCGGCCCACGTCGTAGAAGTTCCGGATCCCTTGCCGGTGCACGAACTCGCGGAGAGCTTTGTGGGTGGCCGCCGTCTTCTCGGATTCGGCCGGCACCCGGTGGTCCAGGATGATCACGATGCGCTCCGAATCCCAGACCCGCGCGACGCCAATCTCCAGAAAGCTCTTGCGCACCAGGTCGGCGTTTTCGTGCGACATCGCCAGATCCACCGCGGCCACCACGATCTCGTCCGGCGCGACCGAGTCGCGGCCCGAAGCCCGGGCTAGGATCTTCTCGGCGAGAGTCATGTCAACGCTCCCCATACTTTTCTTCCACCAGCGGTCGCGGGAGGAACTCGTTTTCCATGTTCCGGTACTCTTTCAGGCCGACGAATTCGGTGTAGTCGGCGAAACTGCTGACCCAGTTCGTTTGGCCCGCCAGCAGACCCGTGGGCGAGGCATGCAGCGCCTCGAAAAACTCCCGTAAGGCGCGATGCGTCACCAGGATGGAGGCCACCGGGATGCTGACTCGCGCCACTCCCAGGCGGGCTAGCTCGGGGATCGGGATGAGCTCGGTCTTGACACCGGTGACCGCGTCCATCAGGTTCACCGAAAGCAGGCCCCGGACCTCGCGGACGGCGCGCTCGATGTCGGCGCGGGTGCGTATGCCGTCGATGAAGGCCATGTCGGCGCCGGCCTCCAGGTACAGGTTCGCGCGGCGGATGGCTTCTTGAAGCCCGTAGACGGCGCAGGCGTCGGTCCGGGCATTGATGACTATGTCGGCGCCCGCCCGGCGCCGCGCTTCGGCCATGGCGCGGACCTTGCCGGCCATCTCCTCCGCGCTGATCACCTGCTTGCCTTCCATGTGCCCGCACCGCTTGGGGAAGACCTGGTCCTCGATGTTCACCCCGGCCACCCCCATCCTGATCAGCCGCTCGGTGATGTCCGCCGCATTCAGCGCGTTGCCGCCCCCGGTGTCGATGTCGGCCATCACCGGGATGCGCACGGCGCGCGCGATGTGCCAGGTGTGGTCGAGGATGTCTTTCATCTCCACCAGGCCCACGTCCGGCTGGCCCAGGAGGCTGCCGGCCAGGCCGAACCCGCTCACCTGGATGGCCTCAAAGCCCGCGCTCTCGATGATCCGGGCGCTCAAGGCGTCGTGGCACCCGGGCGCCACCAGCGCCTGGCGGCGCTCCAGTTTCTCCCGCAGGACGGGGGCCGAACTGCCATGCATGGGCTGCCTCCGGTCCTTATGTTAGTACAGTTGCAGGGCTCGGGAATTCGCACCCGCCCCCGGCCCGTTGTAGTATGCTGGACTGGGAGCTTGCTGAAGCTCCGGAGGATCGGAATGATTGCGATAAAGCTCGTTCGGGCGGCCGTTCCGCTGTTCCTGGTAGCCGGCTGGGCGGTGGCCCAAACCTCATCCATCGCGGGCACGGTCATCGGCGAGGACGGCCAGCCCATCAGGGACGCTGTCGTCAAAATCACACGCAAGGACATCAAGGGGAACTATCAGACCAAGTCCAACCGGAAAGGCGAGTACTTCCACGCCGGTCTCCCGCTGGGCATGTACATCGTGGCCCTGGAGGTCAACGGCAATGAAGTGGACCGCGTGGACAATGTGCGCTCGCGGCTGGGCGACGCGACCACTGTAGACTTCAACCTGCAACGGCTCAAGCAGCGGCAGGAAGCTTTTCAGAAGGCCGCCGAGAGCGGCCAGATCACCCCCGAGCAGGCTCGCGCGTTGACCGCCGAGCAGCGGGCGGCCCTGGAGCGCACCTCCAAGGAGCGCCAGCAGGCCATGGCCAAGAACAAGGTGCTCAACGACGCCTTCAACACGGGCATGCAGGCCTTGCAGGCCAAGCAGTTCGATCAGGCCGCCGAGGTTTTCATCAAGGCGGCCGAGATGGACCCCAAGCAGCACGTGGTCTGGGCGCACTTGGCCGACGCCTACATTGGCCAGGGCTCGGAGAAGACCGGCGCCGAGCAGGAGGCCCTGCTGAACAAGGGCCTGGACGCTTACGTCAAGGCTTTGGAGTTGAAGCCCGACGAGGCCGCCTACCACAACAACTACGCTCTGGCGCTGGCTCGGGCCAAGAAGATCCCGGAAGCGCAGGCGGAGTTGCAGAAGGCGGTCCAGATCGATCCGCCCAACGCCGGACGGTACTACTACAACCTGGGGGCGTTGCTGGTCAACTCCAACCAGCTTGAACCCTCGGGCGACGCTTTCAAGAAAGCCATTGAGGCCGACCCCAAGTACGCCGACGCGCACTACCAGTTCGGCATGTATCTGGTGGCGAAAGCGACCACCACCGCCGACGGCAAGATCACGTTTCCTCCGGGAACCAAGGAGGCCTTTCAGAAGTACCTGGAGCTCCGGCCCGACGGGCCGTTTGCCGAGTCGGCCAAGGCCATGCTGGTGACGCTGGAAAGCCAGATCGAGACCCAGTACCTCAGCCCGGAGGCCCAGAAGAAGGCCAAGAAGAAGAAGTAAGCCGAGAGGCGTGCGGGGCGTCTCAAGGAGGCGCCCCTGGCAATGATTCGAGCGGTCCTCTATCTTCTTTTCACCGTTCTCATCCTCACGCTGGTCCGCGCGCTGGCCAGCGGGCTGGGCCAGAGCCTGTTGGGGAGGCTGGATCCGCGCAGCAAGCGCCCCACGACGCCCCGCTCGGGCGGGGAGCTCCGGCGCGACCCGGTTTGCGGCACCTATGTCTCCGAGGCTGTCTCAGTGAAGAAGACCATCGGCCAGCAGGTGGTTCACTTCTGCTCGACGGCCTGCCGCGACAAGTACCAGGGGGAGTAGCGTTTGCGCCCCGGCGCGCCCTTGCGCTAGACTCACCCTTTTACTCCACCGCGCGAGGTAGGCCGTGACACTCGGTCTGATCGACTACGCCATTCTGGCGTTGTACTTCGTCTTCGTGCTGGTTATCGGGTGGCGGCTGAAGCGGCGCGTCTCAACCAGCGAAGATTTCCTCACCTCCGGCCGCTCGGTGCCGGTCTGGATCACCAGCCTGGCCTTCGTGGCCACCAACCTGGGGGCGCAGGAGATGATCGGCATGTGCGCCTCGGGGGCCAAGTACGGGATGATGACGGTCCATTTCTACTGGATCGGGGCCATCCCGGCCATGGTCTTCGTGGGCGTCTTCATGATGCCGTTCTATTACGGCAGCCGGGCGCGCTCGGTCCCCGAGTACCTCAAGCTGCGCTTCGACGAGAAGACCCGCACCTTCAACGCGGTCAGCTTTGCGGTGATGACGGTCTTCTCCTCGGGGATCTCGATGTACGCCCTGGGGCTGCTTTTCGAGCTGGCGCTGGGCTGGAGTTTCACCGTCTCGATTCTGGTTTCTGCGGCCATCGTGCTCATCTACACCTATCTGGGCGGCCTCACCAGCGCCATCTACAACGAGGTTTTGCAGTTCTTCCTCATCGTGGTGGGCTCGGCCCCGCTGGTTATCCTGGCGGTGGCCAAAGCCGGGGGCTGGGAGGGCATGTCCGCGCGGCTGCCCGCGGTGATGACCCACGCCTGGAAGTACACGGGCAACGCCGCGGCGAACCCCATGGGGATCGAGACCTTCGGGCTGGTGGTCGGGCTGGGCTTCGTGCTCTCCTTCGGCTACTGGTGCACCAACTTCCTGGTGGTGCAGCGGGCGCTGGCCGCGAACTCGATGTCGGCGGCCCGGCGAACCCCGCTGATCGCCGCCTTCCCGAAAATGTTCATCCCCTTCATCGTGATCGTGCCCGGCGTCGCGGCCATGGCTCTGATGAAGATGGGCGTGGGCTACAGCTTGCCGCTCAAGGGCGCCGGCTACAACTACGACCTGGCCCTGACCACGCTGATGGCCCAGTTCTATCCCTCGGGCCTGTTGGGCGTCGGGCTGACCGCTTTGATGGCGTCCTTCATGAGCGGCATGGCCGGCAACGTGACGGCTTTCAACACGGTCTGGACCTACGACATCTACCAGAGTCATATCCGCCGGGGCGCACCCGACTCGCACTACCTGTGGGTGGGGCGGCTGACTACGGTGGCGGGGGTGGCGCTGTCGATCGGCGCGGCTTACCTGGCGCAGCTCTACAACAACATCATGGACCTGCTCCAGCTCGTCTTCGGGTTCGTCAACGCCCCGCTGTTTGCGACATTCCTGCTGGGGATGTTCTGGAAGCGCGCCACCGGGCACGGCGCCTTCAGCGGCCTGCTGGCCGGCACCGCGGCCGCCACGCTCACCCATGGCCTCACCGTGGCGGAAGGCAAGGGCGCCTGGTTGGGAACGCTGCACCAGTTCCCCTCCACCATGGCGCAGAATTTCTGGATTGCCATTTTCGCCTGGACAACCTGCTTCCTGGTGACCATTCTGGTGAGCCTGATGAGCCGGCCGAAGCCGGTGGCGGCGTTGCACAACCTGGTCTACGGCGTCACCGAGATGCCCCCCACCGAGGGCGTCCGCTGGTATGAGCGCCCCGGCACGCTGGCGGTGGTGATTATCGTGATCTGCCTGGCTTTGAATCTCTGGTTTGGATGAGCGCCCATGGATGACTTGCGAGTATCTACCGGTTTGTTCTTCACCTTGTTGGGCCTGATTCTCTGCGGGATGGGGATCTTCGCTCCCGGGACGCGCGCGCCGCTCACCACGGTGAACGTGAATCTCTATACCGGCCTGGTGATGTTGGTCTTCGGCGGAGTGATGTTATGGCTGGCCCGACGGCGCGCCTGATCGAGCGCTTCGCCGAGGTTTACCGCCCGTCTCCGCGGGTGCGGGTGTTTTGCGGGCCGGGGCGGGTGAACCTGATCGGCGAGCACACCGACTACAACTTGGGCTTCGTGCTACCCATGGCGCTGGACCTGGCTTGCTTCGTGGCCTGCGCGCCGGGCAGCGATGGCTCGCTCAGCGTGTACTCGGACAACCTCGGGGAGCGGCGCCGGTGGCCCATCCCGGCTCTGCCGAAGCTCGTGCCCGCGCACGACTGGGGCGACTACGTCGCCGGGGTGGCGCGGGAACTCGTTCGCGCTGGTTTCCCGGTCGCTCCGGCCAGGCTGCTGATTTCGAGCACGGTGCCCGTAGGCTCGGGCCTCAGTTCTTCGGCGGCGCTGGAGGTGGCTACGGCGCTGGCCTTGCTGGGCGACCGCACGATGGACGGACTCGAGCTGGCGCGGCTGTGCCGGCGAGCCGAGAACGATTTTGTGGGTATGCCCTGCGGCATCATGGACCAGTACGTCTGCGTGTTCGGGCGCGAGAACTCGGCGGTCAAGATCGACTGCCGCAGCCTCGCGCACGAGGCCGTGGCCTTGCCTCCGGGGGTGGAGATCCTGGCGGTTAACACCATGGTCAAGCATGAGCTGGGACAGTCCGCTTACCGCGACCGGGTGCGGGAGTGCGGCGAAGCGGTTGAGGCCATCCGTCGCCGCAAGCCCGAGGTGGCGAGTCTCAGGGACGTGGGTGCGTCCGAGTTCGAGTCGCTCGCGGGAGATGTTCCCGATGTCCCCCGGAAGCGCGCCCGCCATGTGGTGACGGAGAACGCTCGCGTCGAAGCGTTCATGACGGCCTCACGCTGCGGAGATTTGGCGGCCATGGGCGAGCTGTTCGTGGCTTCCCACCGCAGCCTCCAGCACGATTACGAGGTAAGCTGCGAGGAGCTGGACTTCCTGGTGGATACCGCCCTGGCGACGCCCGGGGTGCTGGGCGCGCGCATGACTGGCGGCGGCTTCGGCGGCTGCACCGTGAACCTGGTGCGGCCCGAGGCGGTCGCAGGATTCGAGGCGCGCATCACGGCGGCCTACCGCCAGCGTTTCGGACTCACTCCCCAGGTTTTCCCCTGCCACGCCTCGGCGGGCGCGGACGAAATTTTCTAGAGAGAAACTGCCGCCCTCGGGCACTACCATGTCAAACGAGATGTCCTCCAGAGGGCGCCGCTCGGGCGCCCTTTCCCATTTCTGGACCCAGGGGCGGATTGCGCGTGTATAATGGCCGCCGGTGGCAGGAGCGTACGTGTGCGAGCACGCCGAGAGGAAGCTCCGGGGCGCCCGCTCAGGAGGGCAACGATGGCCGAGGACTTCAATGCGACCGCTACCACCCTGATCGGCGAAGGGCGCCTGACGGAGGCCAAGGCTCTGCTGGAGGACGCCCTGTCCCGCATGCCGGCGGACTGGACGCCGGTTTCGGCAGACGCCGCCGGCGAGCACATCTACTGCTGGGACCTCACGGAGTTCCTGGCATATTGCGCTTCGGCGCAGCCGGCCGGGAAAGAGCAGGTCGTCTGGCTGCATGGTTCGTACTCGAAGGCCTGCTACCTGCTGGCCTACATCGCCGTTGAGGAAGCCAAGCCCGAGGAGGCCCTGGCGCTGTTGGATCGTGGGCTGGTGCTCGAGCGGGACCACCCGCACCTGTGGTGCGAGAAAGGTCACACCTTGCAGCGGATGGGGCGCCACCCGGAAGCCTTGTGGTGCTACGAGCAGGCCGAGCGCGTCAGGGCGTGGGCGTCGCCGGCTCAGAAGGCCCGCGCCCTCCGGGGCCAGGGCATCACGCTGATTGACCTGGGGCGGCTGGACGAGGCCGAGCAGGCGCTGCGCCGGTCTCTGGAAGTGGAGCCCGACAACCTGAGCGCCCCTTACGAACTGGGCTATATCGCGCAGCTACGCCGGCAGCAGGCGGGCGGGCAGACAGTAAACTAGTGTACTGTCTCGCCAGTTCGGTGACATTGTAGCCATGCGCACGGACTTCCGCCTGTTCGGGCTGGCCCACCTCCTGATCCTCGCGGCTATCCCCGCGCTGGCGGCAGCGCTGGCTTGGCTGGGCCGGCGGAGCGGCTCAAGCGCCCGCGGAATCCGTCTGGGTCTGGGCGCGTTTCTGCTGGTCAATGAGCTGGTGTGGTACGGCTACCGGCTCCGCACCGAGGGCTGGCGGTTTCCTGAGGGCCTCCCGCTTCAGCTTTGCGACGCCGCGCTGTGGCTGACCATCCTGACGGCGTTCACCCTGGCCGGCTGGAGTTTCGAGCTCGCGTACTTCGCGGGCATCGGGGGCAGCGGTATGGCGGTCCTCACTCCGGACCTGTGGGCGCCGCTTCTTTCTTATCCCACCATCTACTTCTTCCTGGCGCACGGGGGCGTCATCGCGGCGTTGCTCTACCTGATCTGGGCGAAACTGGCCCGCCCACGCCCGGGGTGCGTCTGGCGGGTGTTCTGGCGGTTGAACATCTTCGCGGCGGCGATCGCGGTCTTCAATGCCGTTCTTGGCACGAACTACATGTACCTGTGCCGGAAACCGGCGGGCGCTTCGCTGCTGGATCACCTGGGCCCTTGGCCGGTCTACATACTGGCGGGCGAGGTGGTGGCTTTGGGGATCTTCACGCTGCTGTGGCTTCCTTTCCGTCGCCTTTCGGGCAGCGCGACAACCACCATGCCCGGTCCGTCGGCCAATCAAGGCGCAAGGTTCTGCTGACAGCGTCAGCCGGTTCTGGCGTCAACGGCGGCTGGGCGTGACTGCTCTGCGTCGGTAACAGCATTGTTTTCAATGTGCTGCGGCGGTGTCGCGGATGGCCCTTGAACTGTCCTGGCAAGGCGCGGGTGACTACGATGAAACACATGCTTCTTGCGATAACGCTACTGGCGGTTCCGGCTTGCCTCGCGGCTGAAGATACTGCGAAGCCCTTCCAGTACAACGGAAGCGGCTATGCTTATTTCGACGCCGGCGTCTGCCAGCACGGGTATCGCCTCATCGGCGGTGGAGGAGGCGCCGAAGGCTTCATCTGGCGCGGGTTGGCCCTCGGAGCCGACGCGGGCTACCACGGCTTCTCTGATGGCCTGCGATTCGGGCTTGTCTCGCTAGATCTCGGCTATCATTTCGTGGACCGGACGAAACCCAAGAAGATCGACCCCTTCGTGAACTTCAGCGTAGTGGGCGCGGCTGTGCACTGTGGCGTTTGCAGAGCGGGCCACTTTGGGGGCGGCTTGAACTACTGGTTCAAAGACAGGGTCGGTCTCCGCACCGAAGTGCGCCTGAACGCCATCGGGGGGGAGGAGGCAATCGTCACGTTCCACATCGGCTTCTCCTTCCGCTGACCGAGCAGGGTCATGCCTTTCTGCGATAATGAAACCGCTGTGGCCGGGCAGGGCACGATTCTCATCGTGGATGACGAACCTGCGCAGCGCTATTCGCTGGCGCGGGCTTTCCAGGGTGAGTACCAAACCGTGGAAGCCGGCTCGGTGGCCGAGGCGCGGCGCCAGATCGAACGGGCCCGGCCGGACGTGATCCTGCTCGATTACTCGATGCCGGAAGCCGACGGCATGGTCCTGCTGCGCGAGTTGGGCAGCGCCGACGACGCGCCCGCCGTGATCATGATTACGGCCCACGGCTCGGAGCGCCTGGCGGTGGAGGCCATGAAGGCGGGCGCTTACGACTATCTGGCCAAACCCTTCGACTTGGATGAGCTGCGCTTGACGGTCAACCGCGCCTTCGAGCGGCAGAGGTTGCGGCGGGAGGTGCAGGGTTTGCGGGAGCAGCTCGCCGGGGAGGGGCAGTTCGGCCGGATGATCGGCGTCTCGGCGGCGATGCGGGAACTGTTCCAGACGGCGACGCGCGTGGCGGATAGCGACCTGTCGGTCCTGCTGCTGGGTGAGAGCGGCACTGGCAAGGACCTGCTGGCCCAGGAAATCCACGCCCGCAGCCGCCGCGCGAGGCAGCGTTTCGTCGCCCTAAACTGCGCCGCGCTGCCGGAAAACCTGGTGGAAAGCGAGCTTTTCGGCTACGAGAAAGGCGCTTTCACCGGCGCCTTGGCCGCGCGCGCCGGGAAGTTCGAAACCGCCCACCAGGGCACGCTGTTTCTGGACGAGATCGGCGACATGGGGCCGGCGACCCAGGCCAAGATCCTGCGGGCCGTCGAATCCGGGATGGTCGAGCGGCTGGGCGGCTCGCGGCCGATCCCGGCCAACGTGCGGCTGGTCAGCGCCACCCACATGGAACCGCAATCCGCGATCGCTAAAGGCCAATTCCGCGAGGATCTTTTCTACCGGCTGGCGGGCGTGACGCTCTATCTCCCGCCGTTGCGCCAGCGCAAAGAGGACATCCCGCTGCTGATAGAGCGCTTCTGGTCGGACGCACGAAGACGCCGTCGGGCCCCGGGGCCGGAGTTGAGCCGGGAAGCAATCCTGCGGCTATGCGAGGCGCCTTGGCCCGGGAACGTCCGCCAGTTGCGCAACGCGGTGGAGAAGCTCTTTGTTCTGTGCCGGGCCGAGCGCATTGCTGCCGAAGACGTGGAAGCGAGCCTGGCCGCGGAGCCTGCCAGAGCGGCATCCGGGCTGGATGACGTGCTGGGGGTAGCGAATTTCCGCGAGGCCAAACGCCGGTTCGAGGTCGAGTACCTGACCCGCAAGCTCCGCGAGAACCGCGGCAACGTGACCCGCACCGCGGCGGCCATCGGCCTGGAGCGCCAGAGCTTGCAGGAGAAGATCCGCAGGCTGTCTTTGGTATCCCGAGGGCCGGAGGCGCGGCACAGGGCTGGCTGAGGGCGCGGCGAGCGCACGCGGGATCCGTCTCGCACTGGGAGCGCTGCCGCGGCATCACGGGCCACTCTCGTAGCTCGAGGCGGCCCGCGCGCTGGCGGGGCGGATGGGGTTTGACGAGTTTGCCGCCGATCCGGGCGTCTTCGAGGTGGACGGCCACACCGTGGTCTGGGACCTCGCGGAGCGCCGCTGGCGCCCGGCGTACTGGCACAGGGAGACCATCGTGCCGGGCCGCGGCGCCGACCGGGACGCCGTATTCGCGCAGTGCCGGAGCTGCGGCTGGCTGTGAGGCGCTTCGCCGCTGGACTACCTGGGCCCCTGGGTTGCCCCTGAGGTGTCCCGCCGCTCGCCCAGCCCGGTGACCACGGCAGTGTGCTCCTCTGGTGGGACACAATAAGACTTGGCAGCTCGACGCAACCAGGGGTGATGGGGAGCCAAGGGATTCGCTTCTCGGTTATCGTGCCCACGCGCGACCGCCCGGCGCAGCTTCGGAACTGCCTCCGGGCTCTGGCTGCTCTCAAGTGCGCACGGGAGGGCTTCGAGGTCATCGTGGTGGACGATGGCGGCAGCGCGGAACTGGACTGTGTGCTGGCGCCCTTCTGCGGGCGACTGGACTTGAAGCTTCACCGGCTGCCTCCGTCCGGGCCCGCAACCGCGCGCAATGCCGGCGCCGCGCTGGCCCGGGGTCGTTTTCTGGCGTTCACCGATGACGACTGCGAACCTGCGCCGGACTGGCTGGAGGCGCTGGAGTGCCGCTTGCTGCAACATTCCGGCTGCGCCGTGGGCGGGCAGACCATCAATGGCCTCAGCGGCAACCTGTACGCCTGCGCCAGCCAGATGCTGGTCGGTTTCCTGTACTCCCACTACAACCGCTCCCCCGCGCAGGCCCGCATGCTGACCAGCAACAACCTGGCCTTCCCGGCCGAGCGATTTCGGGCGGTGGGCGGGTTCGATCCCGCCTTCCGCGGCGCGGGGGGAGAAGACCGTGACCTGTGCGACCGCTGGCTCGGCCTGGGCTATCAGATGGTCTATGCCCCCGAGGCGGTCGTCCACCACTTCCACGCGCTGACTGGAGGCGGCTTCTGGCGCCAGCACATCAGCTACGGCCGCGGCGCGGCCACTTTCCACGAAGCGCGTGCCCGGCGCGGGCAGGGGCCGGTCCGGATCGAGCCGTTGTCCTTCTACCTGGGCATTTGCGCGTGTCCCTTTCGTGGCCCTTGGGGATGGCGGGCCTGGCCGCTGGCGGCGCTGCTGATCTGTTCGCAGGTGGCCAATGCGGCCGGGTTCTTCTGGGAGAAGGCTGTGCGGCGGGGCCGCAAGCTGCGGCAGTGATCGGGCGGCGCGGCACTCACTGGGGAGAGCACAACCTGTTCACCGCCTCCAGGTCTGGAGGCGTGAGGCTGCCGTAAGGGCGGGTGCCGGCGCGGAAGCGGCGTTGAGCTGCGCCGCGGCTGCCCAGTGCGTAGCCCAGCAGCTCCCCCGCGGCGCTGGCACAGAGCGCCAGGCTGAGCCCAGGCAGCGCCCGCCCTAGCACACCGGCGCCCAGGCTCGCGCGGCGGGCGCCCGCCAGGATGCACCGCAATCGGATGGCCGGCAGCAACGGTGATCCGAGCGTGTAGACCAACCTCTTCGCAGGCGCCCAGCCGGCGGCGCGCTGGGCGGCGAAGCAGCGGGAAACCCAGTGAGCCTCGTGGAGCAGGGGCCCCACGCGGGCGTAGTTCAGGTGATAGGTGCGTGCCGCCGGTTCCATGCGCAGCCGGAAGCCCCTGGCCCGCAGATCCCAATGCAGCAGGGTCTCGCATTCCAGCAGCTCCGCCAGGCGATCACCGTACTCCACCAACACTTCCCGCCGGTAGCAGGACTGGTTGCCGGGCACCTCTTGCGCCTCGCCGCGCACCGGCGCCATGAAGGGGCTGTAGAACAGCAGAAAGCCGCCGCTGCCGACGCGACTGTGCGGATTCGCATTCAGTACGGCCGGCCCCACGGCGGCGAAGTCGCCTTCCTGATGGGTGCGCATCAGGGCTTCGGCCCACTCCCGGTCGGGGTAGCAGTGGTCTTCGGTGAAGGCCACCAGGGGGGCACGGGCTGCCGCCACTCCGGCCGCCTTGGCCTCACCCTCGCTGGTGACGGCGGGGGATTTCAGCACTGTGGTTGCGCAGAGCCTCGCCAGTTCGTCTCCGCGCAGCTCGAACCCGGAGTCCGGATGCGCCACGATGATGCACTCGAGCGCGTGGGCCACCGTCTGTGCGCTCAGGCAGCGGAGCGCCGGGCGGCGGTCCTCCGAACCGCCATACGCCACCAGAACGACGCTGAGACGCGGAGTCGATTCGCTCACGGACCCTCCCTTCCCGGGAAAAACACGGCTTCGGCGTTGGCCGCCCGGCCCACATCTCCACCCTCGAAACCGAAGGCGCATTCGCCGCACAGCGGCACTTGCGGCCAGTGTTTTCGGAACGCGCGCCGCACACTCCGGTACGCCTCACCGGCCCATATCTCCATGAAGCTTCGCTCGCTCAGACGGCCCAGGGGACGCCGCTCCTCGAAGTCCATGAAGCACGAACACACCGTGCCGTCCCAGTGAATGGCGGCGCAGTTCCACAGGTTCTTGCAGGGGTTCCTGCGGATTCGGACGGGCCGGTAGTCCTGTGGGCAGATGATGGGGAGCTGATACTTGGCCTGGCTGGGGAGCAGGCGGTGGTGCTCGGCGGCGGGGTCCCAGCGAAAGTGCGGCACGGCGTGGAACTTGCGCAGGGTCAGCGCGTCCACGCCCAGGTCGCGGGCGAAGGCGCCCACTTGCGGCACCTCGTGCTCGTTATGCCCCATGACGATGAAGCGGAAGTTCACCAGCGGCGTCCTCGAGCCCAGCCGGCGCCGCTCCTCGACCACCCGCCGGATGCCTGCGACGACCTGTTCGAGCCGTCCCGCCGAGCGGTAGTGCTGGTAGGACTCCTCCGTGATTCCGTCCACCGAGAAAACCAGCACGTCCAGGCCGGATTCGACCACGCGCCGGGCGTGGTCGCCTGTGGCAAAGACGTGTCCGTTGGTGCTGGCCACCACCCGGATGCCGTGGGTGCGCGCGTAGTGGATCATCTCGTAGGCCTGGGCGTGCAGGAACGGCTCGCCCCAGTCCCAGAACATCATCAGGAGCAGGTAGTCGCCCAGCTCGTCGATGAGCCGCCGGAACAAGCCGAAATCCATGTCGCCGCGCGCCCGGTCCATCCCGGTGCGCACCGGGCAGACCTGGCACAGCAGGTTGCAGCGGCTGGTCGGCTCCACCTGAAGGAGAGTGGGCCGGCCCCAGGGCCGGGCGGGCTTCAAGTACACCGAGCTCTCGGTGAACAGCCAGTTGAGGATCTTCTTGGGTGGCAGGTCGCGGAACTCCAGCGGAATCAGGTCCACTTCGAACGCGATCCGGCGCGTGAGCAGAGCGCTCAATGCCTGGAGTGCCTTCGCGATCATCCGGCCGCCGACGACCCGCGTCTGGCATCAGCCGCTTTCGGCGCCAGGGGGGCGAACCACTTAAAGATCCGGTGCACGCGCACGTTGTCCCTGACTTGACAGCAATTGTCGCAGTTGCAGACCGAACCCAGGGATGCCAGGCCGGTGCGGGTGGAGGTTCGGCGGCGAAACTCGCGGTACTGGGGGCCGTTCCAGATTTCGGCGAAGCTCCGCTCCAACAGGTTGCCCATCCTCATGCGGCAACGGCTACAGGGCGTAACGGTCCCGTCCACAATCACATAGCATCCGTACCAGCCAGCGTAGCAGGGCAAGTCGCGCCAGGCCTGGTGACCCGACCGCGCGCGTGCCAGGTACTCGGGGACGTTGTGCCGCACGCCACCCGCGTAGAGGCGCCTCCCGGCGGCGGCCAGGGCGGGCCGGATGGACTGGGCGTCGCTGGGCGAGACGGTCAGGCTCTGGCACTCTCCGCCCCAGTCCCGGAAGTAGGTGAACGCCACCGAGTCGCAGCCGTTCTCCAAGGCCACTTCCACCCGTTGCGGGAGGTTGTGCATGTTCTGCCGGTGGAGAAGCATCTCCAGAGCGACTTGGGGAGTGCGCCGCCCGGCTTCGCGTTTGGCCTGAGCGATCAGTCGCAGGGCCTCGGTTCTCCTTTCGAGCAGCACCAGGTTCGTCCCGGGGTGCCAGTGGGCGTGCTCTTCCGAATTGACGGCCCAGAACGTCATGCGAAGATGATCCAAGCCGCTGGCGACCAAGCGGCGGGCCATGGGCGCGTCGATCAGCGTGCCGTTGGTAAACAACTCGATCTTGAAGCCTGCCTGCTTGAACGCCGCCAGGAAATCGAGAAGCTTGGGGTGCAGCAGGGGTTCCCCTCCGCCGGTGAGAATCACGTGTTGCGAGCCGAGCTTGGGAAGCGCCACGCGGAGCTTCTCGACCAGCTCGGAGGGCAGATCCTGGACTTCGCGGTCCAGGCGCTCTATCCGGTGCGCCTGCGGGGGATGAAAGCGACAGCCCAGGCACGTGAGATTGCAGCGGCGCGTGACTTCAACCGCCAGCCAGGCGGGTCCCGTGCGGGCCACCTCCCCGTCCAGCAGTCCCCTCAAGAGCCGAAGCTTGGTTCTCAGTGAAGCCATCAGTACGTGGCCCGGCCGCCGCTACAGTCGTAGCACTGCCCGGTGACGAAGGAGCAGTCGGGGCTGGCCAGGAAGTGCGCCACGGCGGCCACCTCTTCGGGGGTTCCGGTGCGGCGCATGGGAATGCGCTCGGTCATGTAGGCTACCTGCGCGGGGGTGAGTTGCTCCAGTATCGGCGTGCGCACCACGGCCGGGGCGATCGAGTTGACGCAGATGCCTTCCTGGGCTACCTCTTTGGCCAGCGCCTTGGTGAAGCCGATCACGCCGGCCTTGGTGGCCGAGTAGCCGGTCATGTTGGGGTTACCTTCCTTGCCGGCGATTGAGGCGATGTTGACGATGCGCCCGTAACCGCGCGTCCGCATGTGCGGAATCACCGCCCGGCAGCAGTGGAAGACGCCAGTGAGGTTGATGGCGACGATCCGCTCCCACTCTTCCTCGGTCTGTTCCCAGAGCGGCGCGGCGCGGCCGGCGATTCCGGCGTTGTTGACCAGGATGTCGATGCGGCCGCTCCAGGCGATCACCTGGTTCACGGCCCGGCGGACCACCTCTCGGTCGGCGACGTCCAGATACACGGCGCGGGCCCGGCCCTGGCCGGACGCGATGATGTCCTCAGCCACGCCAGCAGCGCCGTCCAGGTTGACGTCCGCCACCGCCACCTCCGCGCCGGCGCGCGCCAGGCGGCGGGCAATGGCCTCGCCGATCCCCTGCGCCGCCCCGGTGACGATCGCCGTCTGCCCGGTCAATTCGAGGAAGCCGGCCATCTGCTGGTCCTGACGTTATTCTTCTTTGATTACCTGCACCGTGATCTCCAGCGGCACTTCCCGGTGCAGCCGGATGGTGACTTTGTGCTCGCCAAGCTGCTTGATGGGTTCCGGCAACTGGATTTTGCGCCGGTCGATGCTGAAGTTGCGCGCCTCCAGCGCCAGGGCGATGTCCTTGGCGGTGACCGATCCGAAAAGCTGATCCATCTCGCCGGCTTTCTGGGCGAGGGTAATGGTCAGGCCGGCCATCATCCGGCCCAGGTCCTCGGCTCCTGACCGCTCTTTGGCTTCCCGCCGGAGATGGGACAGCCGCTCCTGCTCGATGATTTTCTTGTTAACGGCGGTGGCCGCCACGGCCAGCCGCCGCGGGAACAGGTAGTTCCGGGCGTAGCCCTGGGCCACCTGAACAACCTGCCCGCGGGCCCCCAGCTTGTCAATGTCTTCGCGAAGAATGACTTCCATGAGTGCCTCCTAAGTGGGACATGCTTCAGCTTGTCCACTACGGCGCGGTCGCGAACGGCAGCAGGGCGATGTTGCGCGCCTGCTTGACGGCCTCGCTCAGGCGCTTCTGGTGAGGGGCGCACACTCCCGAGAGCCGGCGCGGCGTGATCTTGCCGCGGTCGGAGATGAAGCTCGAGAGCAGCCGCACGTCCTTGTAGTTGATGTCGTCGATCTTCTCGACGCAGAAGCGGCACAGCTTCTTGCGCCGGAAGAACTGCTTCCTGGTGGCTACCGCCTTGTCGGTGCCGGTGGGCTGCTGCGAGGCGGCTACGGGTCTTCCGCTTCTGGGTTGCGCCATGGTTTTATGCCTCCTTGTCGGCTACGGGTTGGCCGGGCACGGCCTCGGGCGCCGGCTGGTCCGGGGCGGGCCGCCCGGGGGCCGCTACAACCGGCGCGGGCCGGCGCTTTGCGCGAGCCTCGCGTTGTTTGCGGCGTTTCTCCAGGCGCTTGAGGTTCCGGTCGATGCGCACCGTCAGGTACTTCAGCACCAGGTCCGAGACGCGCATCCGCCGCTCGATCTCCTTGACCGGGTCGGGGCCGGAGGTGAACTGCAATAGCACGTAGTAGCCCTCCTCCCGCTTGGCTATCCGGTAGGCCAGCTTGCGGAGGCCCCACTTCTCGACCTTATCCAGCGTGCCCCGGTCGCCGGTGATGACTTGCCTGAGCTGCTCGACGAACGGATCGATCTCCTCTTCGGAGGCGTCCGGTCGCATAATGAATAACTCCTCGTAGATTCTCATTTCTCCTCGAATGGTTCACCTTGGGCGCGACGATTGAACTTCGTCATGGCCTTCTCGGCGCCCTCGGAAATGATCGCCGCCACCGCCTGGGCCGCGTAGTCCAGCAGCTCGTCCAGCTCCGCGGACTGCTCGCGCCCGAGCGGGTGCAGCAGAAAGTCTGCCTCGGCTTTCCCGGCCCCCGGGTTGATGCCCACGCGCACCCGCACAAAGTCGCCGGTGCCCAGGCACTGGATAATCGATTCCATGCCATGGTGCCCTCCGGCGCTGCCCTGCGTCCGGATGCGCAGCGCCTGGAAGGGCAGGTCGTGGTCGTCGTAGACCACCACCAGGCTCCCGGGCCCCAGCGAATGCTTTGCCAGCAGCGCCTCCACGGCCTTCCCGCTCAGATTCATGTATGTCTGCGGCTTGGCCAGCAACACCGGCTGCCCGCCGACTTCGCCGCTTCCCACCACGGCCTGGCCCTGACGTCGCGCGAGGCGTATGCCTTCCCGTTCAGCCAGCCGGTCCACCACCATGAAGCCCAGGTTGTGCGGCGAGCGCGCGTAACGGGCGCCCGGATTACCCAGGCCGGCCACCAGGAACCGAACGGCTTTCCCAGAGGACCACCGGTCCACGCTGCCCTTGAGCCACCGGCTCGCCCATCCGCGCAAGGGACTAATCACTCCGCCACCGACGGGCTCACTTCTTCTTAGCCTTCCCCTCGCTCTCGGCTTCCTCTTCCTTCTTGCCCTTCTTGAGCACCTCGGGCTCGCCAGCCGCCGGGGCTTCGGCCGCCTCCACCGCGGGGGCGGCGGCCGCCTCGGGCGCTTCGCCACGGAGGGCGATGACGTGCGCAATGACGCTGTCGGGCGAGCTTATCAGCTTCATCGAGCCGCTCAGGAGCACCTCCCCGGCGCGGATGTTCTGCCCGATCAACAGCTCCGTTACGTCCACGGTGAAGTGCTCCGGAATCTCGTCCGGCAAACACTCCACGTCGATCTCGCGCGTGACAATCTCCAGCAGGCCGTCCTGCTGCTTGACGCCCTTGGGGTCGCCGTGGGTGACCACCGGAATCAGCACCCGGAGGCGCTCGCTCAAGTCGATGCGTTTCAGGTCCAGGTGCAGGAGGGTGTCCCGGAGCGGCTCGTACTGCCAATCCACGATCATGGCCGGGGTGACTTCCTCGCCCAGGCGCACGTCGAAAATCGTATTGTGGCCGGTCTTGCTGTGCAGGATCCGGCTCATCTCCTTGGGGTCCACGGCGACGGCCGCGGCCGGCTGGTAGGCGCCGTACAGGACGGCGGGGATGCGGCCGCTTTGCCGCAGGCGCCGCGCGGCGTTCTTGCCCCGCTCCGTCCTCGGCTCTGCGGTCACCGTAATGTCTTTCCTCATGACTGCTCCTCAGCCCGGGGCGACAGGCTAAAGCCTAATGTCATTTAGTTTTCGTGGGGCGGTCCCCCTGGACCGCAAGCCCACCCCCAGGTGGGCTTCCTGGGCCCCCGCAGAATGGCCGGCCTGGGGGCCGGCCGCGGGTCAGGGGACCCGCCCTACGGAGCCCGGTGTGTGCGGTTGTGGGAAAACTAAATGACATTGGGCTAAAGCCTGTCCCTACACAAACCATGTACTGACGCTGGTCTCCTCGTGGATGGACTGGATGGCCCGCGCCAGCAACGGGGCCACCGACAAGATCCGGATGCGGGTCGCCCGGCGGGCTTCCTCCGAAGGGGGAATCGAGTTGGTCAGCACCACTTCCTTGATCCGGGAGCCTTCAATCCGCTCGACGGCGGGCGGCGACAGCACGGCGTGGGTGGCGCAGGCGGTGACGCTGGAGGCGCCCGCCTCCAGCAGCGCGTCGGCGCTGGAGACCAGCGTGCCCGCAGTGTCAATCAAATCGTCCACGATCAAACAGTCTCGCCCTTCCGCCTCGCCGATGATGTGCATCACTTCGGCCACGTTGGCTTCGTCGCGGCGTTTGTCGATGATGGCGAGCTGCACATTGAGCCGCTTGGCGAAGGCCCGCGCCCGCTCGACGCCGCCGGCGTCCGGCGAAATCACCATCGTCTCCGGCGTCTGGATCGACTTCAAGTAATCGATCATCACCGGGGTGGCGAACAGGTGATCCACCGGTACGTCGAAGAAACCCTGTATCTGTGCCGCGTGCAGGTCCAGGGCCAGAATGCGATCCGCTCCCGCCGTTTCCAGCAACTTGGCAATCAGCTTGGCGGAGATGGGAACCCGTGGCTTGTCCTTGCGGTCCTGCCGGGCGTATCCATAATAGGGTAACACGGCCGTGATGCGGTCCGCAGAGGCCCGCTTGAGCGCGTCGATCATCAGCAGCAACTCGATCAGGTGGCGGTCCACGGGCTTCGAGGTGGGCTGGACCACGAAAACGTCCGCGCCCCGCACGTTCTCCTGGATCTGGATGTAGATTTCCCCATCGGCGAAGGCGCGCAGGGAGGCCGAACCCAACGGCAGTCCCAGGTGCTGGCAGATCTCCTCGGTCAGTGCCGGATTGGCGCTTCCGGTGAATATCTTGATGCGGTCGTACTTCATAGTGCGTGCCGGCTTTCCGGCGGCCACTCGCGGCCTCGGATGTGTCCTGCGAGTTGCCGCCGCCACATCGATTGATAGCGTGCCTGGCGGACCAGCCGGACGGGGAAGACCCGCTCGGCCGGGAAGCCGCCGCGGGCGCGCCGGTAGTCGTCAAGCGAAGCGAAAATCCCGAACAAGGCCGAACCGCTTCCGCTGAGCATGGCCGGCTTAGCCCCCAGCTTCTCGAGGCGTCGCTTGAGGGCCCCCAACCGCGGGTACCTGGCAAAGACCGCCGGCTCGAAGTCGTTCTCACCGGCGGGAAAGGCCACCCCGCTTCGAGAAGCTTGCAGTTGCTGCCAAACCCAAGACTGGAAGCTACTCATCATATTTTCCGGCGGCGGCGAAGTCAATGTCCGGCCCAGCGCCGCGTAGGCCTCCGCGGTCGGGATTCCCATCTCCGGGACGACCAGCAGGGCCCGCACGGCGCCGTCCTCGGGCAGCGGGTAAAGCTCCGTGCCCCGACCGAGAGCCACGGCGCGGCCACCCAGCAGGAAGAACGGCACATCGCTGCCCAATTGGCCGGCCAACTCGATCAGGCGGGGCAGAGGGATCACCTTGCCGGCCAGCACCGGCAGCCCCAGCAGGATGGCGGCGGCGTCGCTGGAGCCGCCGCCCAGCCCGGCCCCAACGGGGATGCGCTTGGTGAGCCGGACTGTCAGTTGCCCCGTGGCCCGCGTGGCCTCCAGCACCAGGCGAGCGGCGCGCCCGACCAAGTTGTTCGGGATCTCCACGTTGCCGCTCACCGTGATGCTGGTGCGCCGCCCGGGGCCGAACTCGACCTCGATGGTATCAGCCAGCGAGACGGTCTGGAAGACAGTGCGCAGCTCGTGATAGCCGTCGGGACGCCGGTTGAGGACCTTCAACCCGAGGTTGATCTTGGCCAGGGCGCGCAACCGCGCCTGCCGTGAGCCTAGCGGCATGCTGAAAAAACCTCCCGTGGGGAACAAGATGTGGCGCGGACTCTCAGTCTGCCGCATCGACACTCGTGTCGATGCATGACGAAACCGGCGAAAAACGGCCTCGGCACGTCCGGCAACGGATCCGCAAGCGGAAGTGCCGAGGCGGCACGCTGAAGCGTGCGCCACGGCCCATACCCAACAGTCTTCAACATGCCGCTAGGCTCATCGGTCGTAGTGCAGCAGCGAGAAGACGTCGTAGCCGGCCAGCTTCTCGCGTCCTTTGAGGAAGTCCAACTCGACCACGAATCCCAGCCCGGCCACCTGCCCGCGCAGTTTCTCCACCAGCTTGGCCACGGCGGCCGCGGTTCCGCCGGTAGCCAGCAGGTCGTCCAGGATGAGCACCCGCTGGCCCGGCGCGATGGCGTCGCGGTGTATCTCCAGGCGGTCGGTGCCGTACTCGAGCTGGTACTCGATGCCCTCGGTCGCCGCCGGAAGCTTCTTGGGCTTGCGCACCGGCACGAAACCCGCGCCCAGCGCGCAGGCCAGGGCCGGGGCGAAGATGAAGCCGCGCGCCTCGATGCCCAGCACCGTGTCGATGCCGGCGTTCCGGTAGCGTGCGGCGAGCGCATCGATGACGGCCCGCAATCCGGCGGGGTCCTTGAGCAGCGTGGTGATGTCGTAGAACAGGATGCCGGGCTTGGGGAAGTCCGGAATCTCGCGGATCAGCTTCTTCAAGTCGTCAGCGGGGGTGAGGTCGCTCATGCGAAATACTCGATTCGAAAATCAGTGTAATCCAGCACCGGCGCTTCCTGCTCCTCGACGCCGCGGACGCTGCCCATGCGCGGCCCCTTCCACAGGTAGCCGGCGAGCTCGGAGAGCTTCTCCGGTGCGCCAATGGCGTAGACCTCGACGCTTCCGTCGGCCAGGTTCCGCGCGTAGCCGGCCAGGCCCAGTTCGGCGGCCACCCGCTCGACGAAAAAGCGGTAGCCCACCCCCTGCACCCGCCCGGAGACCCGGTATCGCCGGGCCGCAAGGCCCTGCTTTAGCTTGGCCACAGAATACTCATGGTATCGGAAACGACCCGTCCGAGGCCGCACTGCTATAATCCCCGGTGGGGTCGGCTCTGATGATCACGCTTCCACGCTGGATGCGGCGGCTGGGTTCGGCTTTGGCGGCGCTCAAGCCCCCGCCCCGTTTTATTGACAACGGCGATGGAACGGTCACCGACACGGCTACCGGGCGGATGTGGGCCAAGCGAAACCAACCGCACGACACACACGCACATTGGGATGAGGCGTGGCGATACTGCCAGAATTCCAGACTGGGCGGCCATTCCGATTGGCGGCTGCCCACGGTCAACGAATTGCGAAGCCTGAGCCTTGGCAACCCTGTCAAAGGGTTCTTCAACTACGAGTGGGTCAGCGGCCACGGGGTCGGTGGCCACATAAAAACCATGGAGGACCTGAATGAGCGGGCGATGCATAAGCTGATGCCGACCAGGTACCGGGACTGCGTCTTCCAGTTTGACAGCTACGTCTTCTTGAGCTCCGAAAAACAGCTGGTGGCATGGCAGACCGGGGCGCTTATCGAGGACGACGGCCGCCACAACTGGCTCGGGATCCTGGCTGTGCGGCTGGACCAGCGCTTTGGGCCGCCCTACCTTGAGGACCGCCGAATCCCCGCCGCTGCCAGAAGGTGCGCCTCGTGGCCCTGGTGGCGGCTCCGCCCGAGACCGTGAGCCGCAGAACAATCGTCGTATCGGCACAGACTCGTCGGCAGCAGGTTTTGCTATAATCCCCGCCGGAGACGCTGGGAGGTCAGGGCTGTGCCCAGAGTGGTCACCGAGCGGGATTTGCCGGTATCAGGAGATCTCAAGGTTCCTGTGGGGACGATTGTGACTCCGGCGGCCCGTGACGCTGCCCGCGCGCGCGGCGTTCGCATCCTCGAGGCGCCAGCCGAAGAGTTGCCTGCCGCCTCGCCCGAGCAGACGGTGGCGCTCGGGGCGGACCACGGCGGCTACCGGCTCAAGGAGGCGCTCAAGCCGGTCTTCGCCGGACTGGGCCTGGAAGTGTGCGACGTGGGTGTGAGCCAGGAAACACCGGTGGATTATCCGGACATCGCGCAGCAGGTGGCGGAGTTGGTGGCGCAGGGCAAGGCCGCGCGGGGCGTCATCATCGACGGCGCGGGCATCGGCTCGGCCATCGCCGCCAACAAGGTGCCGGGAATTCGCGCGGCCTTGTGTTACGACCGCGCCTCCGCGCGCAACAGCCGGGAGCACAACGACGCCAACGTCCTGACGCTTGGCGGCAGGTTGCTGACGTTCACCCAGGCCGAGGAAGTCCTGCGCACCTGGCTGGCCACGCCTTTTGCCGGCGGCCGGCACGCGGCCCGCATCCGCAAGATCACGGAACTGGAGAAGCGGTACTCGGCCCAGCGGCAGGGGCGGTGACCAAGCCGGCTCTGTGATTCGCTTGACATCAGCGCATCAGCGTATCAAGATGGTGTCATGCGCACGACCGTGACCCTGGACGCCGACGTTTACGAAGCGGCCCTCCACCTGTCGCGCGTCTCGGGCCGCAGGCTGGGTAGAGTCCTCTCCGAGCTGGCGCGCAGGAGTCTGACGCCGCCTGCTCCGCCGCGCCGGCGCGGCCGGCAGCGCTTCGCGGTCTTCGAGGTGCCTCCCGGCGCCCCGATCATTTCCGCCGCCCGAGTGCAGGAGTTGCTGGATGAAGAAGGGATCATCTGAGACGCTGCTGCTAGACGTTAATGTGCTGCTGGCGCTGGCCTGGCCCAACCACCAGTTCCACGGGGCGACGCTCCGCCGGCTGGAGCGGTCCAAGGAGAAGTGGGCCACCTGCGCACTCACGGAGTTGGGTTTCATCCGCCTCTCCTCCAACCCTACAGTGGTTGGTGTCGCCAAGAGTCCCGCCGAGGCGGCGGCGCTGTTGCGCTCCTTGGTTGGAGATGCGCACCATGTTTACTTCGAGACCCTGCCCGCGCCCTCCCATCCGCCCATGGCCGGCTGTTTTGCGCGGATCCTGGGTTGCCAGCAAGTGACCGACGCCTACCTGCTGAGGCTGGCCCAGCAGCATCGTGCAAAACTAGTGACCTTTGACAGCCGGATCGCGGTGATGGCGGAAAACAAGGATGCGGTGGAAGTCCTGGGGAGCTAAGGCCGCCGCTGCGGGTGCGTTACCCTCGCCGCCTTACCGGCCGGCTGCGGTCTCGCTCCACGACGGAGAACGCAGAGGTGGCCCTGCGGCGACTTGACGTTTCGCAATATTGCTAATAGGATAGGAGTAGCGCGATGCCCCGGATCGAAGTCCTGCTCTTTCGCGACGATGATGGCAGCGTGCCGGTTCTGAAATGGCTGGATGAGCTGGAGGAGCGAGCGGTAGTGAAGTGCCGGGTGAGAATCGAACGACTTCGGGAGCTGGGCCACGAGCTTCGACGTCCGGAGGCGGACTACCTAAGGGACGGCATCTACGAGCTGCGTATCAGCCTCCGAGGCATGCAGTATCGGCTGCTGTACTTCTTTCACGGCAGGACCGCTGTGGTGCTTTCTCACGGGCTGGTGAAGGAACGGGCAGTCCCGGATCGTGAGATCGACAAGGCGGTCCAACGCAGCCTGAGATTCAAGAAAGACCCGGAAAGGCACACCGCCGGGGAGTTGTGAGTATGGCAGGAAAACGCAAGCCAACCACGGACGCAGTGGAGATCCTGCATCGACGGTACTTCGCGGAGAAACCCGGAATGCTGGCGATGCTGGAAGAGGAGCGGTCGAATGCCGAGATTGCCCGCAACATCTGCGAGCTTCGCACCAAGGCCGGCTTGACCCAGCAGCAGCTTGCTGGCATGGTGGGCACGACGGCGTCCGTCATCTCCCGCTTGGAGGACGCCGACTACGAAGGGCACTCGCTGTCGATGTTGCGGCGCGTAGCGGCAGCGCTCGACAAGCGGGTAGAGATCCGCTTTGTGCCGGCGCGGCGCAAGCTGCAACCGGCTTAGGAATCTCCTGCTCACCACCCTACCGCCCGGCCGCGGTTCTGCTCTTCGAGCCAGCGCTCCAGCGGCGCGAACCCGCGCGCGATGGAACATGTCAGCCTGCGGTATGATGATGCTCTGGAGAGTGATTATCCCGTACGGCCCGTGAGGCCACGAGGGAAGCCACTATGCCGAAGCCCATCCTGGAAGGTCATCTCAATGCGACCGGCCTCAAACTGGCCGTCGTGGTCAGCCGCTTCAACAGCCTAATCACCGACCGGCTGCTGGCCGGGGCGCTGGACGCGCTGGCCCGCACTGGCGCCGACGAGGCCGCCACAGAGGTCATCAAGGTGCCCGGCTCCTGGGAGCTGCCGCTGGTGGCCGCCGAACTGGCCCGCCAGAAACGCCACGATGCCATCGTGTGCCTGGGCGCAGTCATTCAGGGTGACACGCCCCACAACGAGTACATCGCCGCCGAGGCCGCCAAGGGCCTGGCCCAGGCCTCCCTGGAAACCGGCGTGCCCATTGCCTTCGGCGTGCTGACCTGCGACACCTTGGAGCAGGCCCTCGAGCGGGCCGGCGCCAAGGCCGGCAACAAGGGATTCGACGCCGCCATGTCGGCGGTCGAGATGGGCAACCTGATGCGCCGCCTGCGCGGCGCCGGCTGAAGCGCGAATGCCCTCCCGCCATCGTTCGCGGCAGCGGGCGTTGCAGATTCTTTTCCAGGTGGATCTGGCCCAGCAGCCGGTGGAGCAGGCCCTGGCCGCCTATTACGAATCCCTGTACTCGGAGGAAGACGGGGCGCCCTCGGGGCCGGATCCCTTCATGGAGCAACTGGTCCGCGGCACGGTGGAACAGCTTGAAGGGATCGACCGGCGCATCCGCGAGCACTCCGAGCACTGGCGCCTGGAGCGCATGCCGGTGGTGGACCGCAACATCCTGCGGATGGCCATCTGGGAGATGACCCAGACCGAGACGCCTGCCGCGGTGGTCATCAATGAAGCGCTCGGACTGGCCCAGCGCTTCTCGGGCGAGGAGGCCGTGCCCTTCGTCAACGGGGTGCTGGACGCCGTGCGCAAGGCCCCGGGCTGAATGTGATAACATGAGAATCATGGAATCTCAGATTTCCGCTACCCGGGCGGCGCGGGAGTTCTCCGATCTGCTGAATCGCGTGACCTACCGCGGGGAGACGTTCGTGGTCAGGCGGGGCGGGCGGCCCGTCTGTCGCATCGTTCCCGCCGGCCCCTGCAAGTGCACGCTGGCCGACCTCGTCGAGTTCCTCCGGTCCGCACCCAAGCCCGACGCCGGCTATTGGGATGATCTCGAAGAGGTCATCCGAACCCAGCCGCCTGCTCCGAAGGCTCCCCGGTGATCTTGATCGACTCCAGCGTGCTGATTGCCGCAGAGCGCGGCCAACTGGATCTCTCGGACTTGCGGGCTCGAACCGAACGCGAGGAGGTTGCCATCGCCGCGGTTACGGCCTCAGAGTTATTGCACGGAGTGTTCCGCGCCGGCACTTCCGCCCGCCGAGCGCAACGCGAGGCCTTCGTGGAGCGGATGCTGGCGACGTTTCCGGTCTTGCCATTCGATCTGACCGCCGCCCGGATCCATGCCCGCCTGTGGGCGTCGCTGGCTTCCCGGGGGATCGCGGTCGGCGCCCACGACCTGCTGATTGCGGCCACGGCCCTGGCCTCCGGGTGCGCAGTGGCCACGCGAGACGCGCGCAGTTTCCCCAAGATCCCCGGCCTCTCGCTGTTGCGGTGGTGAGTCGCCTTCGCGGCGCGGGCGTGATAGCGTAATGTGTTTGCGCATGATCCAAGTCCACAACCTCACCAAGACCTTCGCTGACGGCAAGCGGGGCACTGTCCGGGCTGTCGATCAAGTCTCTTTCGAGGTCAAAGATGGAGAGATCTTCGGCCTGCTCGGGCCTAACGGCGCCGGCAAGACGACTACCCTGCGGCTCCTGGCCACGGTCATGACCCCCACGGAAGGCAGCGCTGTCGTGGGCGGCCACGATGTCGTCCGCGAGCCCGAAGAAGTCCGCAAGCGGATCGGGTTCCTGTCGGGCGACATGGGCCTCTATCACCGGCTCACCCCGCGGGAGATCCTCACCTTCTTCGGGCAGCTCAATGGCCTGGACGGCGCCGCTCTGAAGGACCGCACGCGCCAGATGATTGCGCTGCTCAACATGGGGAGCTTCGCCGACACCCAGGTGGACCGGCTCTCGACCGGCATGCGGCAAAAGGTGGCCATCGCCCGGACGCTGATCCACGATCCGCCCATCCTGATCCTGGATGAGCCGGCCGCGGGCCTGGATGTCCCCACCGCCCGGGTGATCGAGGAATTCATTCTGGAGGCGCGCCAGGCGGGCAAGTGCATTCTGCTCTCCACCCACGTCATGGAGGAAGCGGAGTTCCTTTGCGACCGCATGGCGGTCATCCACGAGGGCCGCATCCGCGCCACCGGCACCATGGAGGAGCTGCGAGCCGTCACCGGCCGGCAACGGCTGCGCGAGATCTTCCTGGCGTTGCTGGGCATGCCGGTGGAATCCCCGAGGCGGTCCTGACATGACATTCGGCCGCGTTCCCGTCATCTACAGGAAGGAGATGCTGGACATCATCCGCGACCGGCGCACGCTGATCAGCATGATCGTGGTGCCCATAGTGGCCATGCCTCTTCTGTTTCTCGTCATCGGCATGTTCATGACCTCGGCGGAGAAGCGCGCCGTCCAGGAGGCGGCTGCCGTCGCCATGCCTGCCGGCGGCGCGCTGCCGGGCCTCGAGGAGCATCTCGCCCGCTCCGGCTTCAAGGTCTCCCTCCGCCGGAATCCCCGCGCGGCGGTCGAGGACAAGCAGGTGGCCGCGGCGCTCGAACCGGTCGCGCAGCCCGCCGCCCCGCCCGAGATTCGCATCTACGCCGACGAGACCCGGCAGGGCTCGGAGGTGGCCTCGCGGAAACTCCGCACGGCTCTGGACCAGTTCAAAGATGGAATCGTCAAGGGCCGCCTGGGCGCTCTGGGCGTTCCGGCCGCGGTTCTGACGCCGTTCACCATCAAGCAGGTTAACGTCGCGCCGCAGAGAAGAATGGCCGGCTTCTTCTGGGGCGGCTTGCTGGGTTACATCGTGGTTCTGCTGATGTTTTCCGGCGGGATGTACCCGGTCATCGACATGACGGCGGGCGAGAAGGAGCGGCGCACCCTGGAGATCTTCCTGGCGGCCCCCGCCGGGCGGCAGGAGATCGTGTTGGGCAAGATTATGGCGGCCACCACCGCGATTTTCGTGACGGCGCTGCTGAGCGTTTCCAGCCTGGTAGTTTCCTTCCGCTACTCCAGTTTCGGCAGATCGTCCCGGCAGATGCGGGACGTGCTGGGCCAAGTGCCGCTGGACCCCGGCACGATCGGCCTGGTGCTCCTGGCCCTGGCGCCGACGGCCGTCATGGCGGCCTCGTTGATGATCGCCATCGCCCTGCTGGCCAAGAGCTTCAAGGAAGCCCAGAGCTACCTGACGCCCTTGGTCATGGCGGTGGTCTTCCCGCTGGTCGCCGGGATGCTGCCGGGTATGGAACTGACCCCGGCCCTGGCGCTGATTCCCCTCTTCAACGTTTGCCAGCTCGTCAAACAGATCTTCCTGGGCGAGTTCACGGCCCTGGTGTTCGCTGTCACCGTGGCGGCCAACATCGTCTACGCGGCGATCGCGTTCTTCGGCGCCATACGGATGTTCTCCAGCGAGCGCGTGCTGTTCCGGACGTGAACCCGCGTTCGGTCTGCAACCCGGAGCCGGGTCCTTGCATCTGGAAGAGTATAGTCAATTAGGAGGATTAGAGGAGTATGCGCATCAACAAGTCCGTGCTCATGGGGATTCCGGCCCTGCTGGCGCTGACGACGCTGCCCGTTTCGGGCCAGGCTGTCTCTGCCAAGGGCCACGAAAGGCTCGTGCGGGAGGTACGCCACGAGCTGGTGATGCTTCCGTATTACGGGGTCTTCGATAACCTCGAGTACAAAGTGGAGGGCTACACAGTCACCCTCTCGGGTCAGGTGACTCGGCCTACACTCAAGTCGGATGCCGAGCGGGGGGTCAAGGGCATCGAGGGCGTAGAGAAGGTAGTGAACAACATCGAGGTGCTGCCGCTCTCCCCGAATGACGACCGTATCCGGCTGGCAGTCTACAGGGCCGTTTACGGTCACACCAGTTTGCAGCCCTACGTGTTGAGGGCCGTTCCGCCAATCCACATCATCGTGAAGAACGGCAACGTCACGCTGGTAGGTGTGGTGGCAACTGAAGCCGACAAGACTATCGCCGGCGTGCAAGCCAATGGCGTATCGGGCGTCTTCTCGGTGACCAACAACCTGCGTGCCGAGCGCAAGTAGGCCCATCCGCGAATCCGGCTAGAGCTTCCTGGGTAGAGCCAGGGCGTTCGCTGCTAGGCTCGCTCTCGCTTCCCGACGCAGAACGTCGCGAAGATGCGGTTCAGGATGTCGTCGGCGGTGGCGGACTCGCCGGCCAGCCAGCGGCCGCAGCCCGCGCTCTTACACGAACTTCAGGCGCCGCATCGCGAGCGCCAGCATGCGCACCAGCAGCCAGCCGTGGCGCCAGCGGTGGATATTCGTCTGGCCGTAAGCGCGGTCGCGGTAGCGAACCGGCAGATCGACGATTTTTAGGTTGAGGCGGGCCGCGCCGAACAGCAGATCGAAGTCGCCGAAGGGATCGAATTCGCCGAAGTACGGCCGGTTCGCAGCCAGTAGTTCGTAGTGCCGCCGTCCGATCACCTTGGTGCCGCACAGAGCGTCTTTTATGCTCTGGCCCAGCAGCCAACTGAACGCCCGGCTGAAGAACTTGTTGCCGAGCGTATTGAGGAAACGCATGGCCTTGTTCTCCATGGGATAGACCAGGCGGACGCCGTTGACCAAGTCGGCCTTGCCGCTGCGCCAGGCGCGGTAGAAGACCGGCAGGAGTTCGGGCGGCACCGTCAGGTCCGCGTCCAGGATCATGAAGACGTCGCCCGCCGCGTGGGCGAAGCCGGTGCGCACCGCATCGCCCTTGCCTTGGCCGGTCTGAATGAGCAGTTTCGCGTCGAGATGCGGCCGTGCGGCGATTTCACGCTCGATGGCGGCGCGCGTGCCGTCCCCCGAGTGGCCTTCCACCAGAATCAGTTCGGTTCCGCGGCCCATTTGCGGAAGGCGCGCGAACAGTTCCGGGATGTTGCCTTCTTCGTTGCGCGCCGGCACGATCACGCTCACCACCGGTTCCTCGCCGGAGGGAGGTTCCGGCTGGGGCCGCGCGATGAAGAAGTTCGTCATCGCCAGGCGACTGAACGGCCAGAATCGCACCAACACGCGATTGAGCAGCGCGCCCAGGAGCGGCGGCGGAAATGGAAAAAGCATCTCCCGCGACTCGCGAATCAACTCCCAACCAGTTAGGTAGAGCAGGTTGCGCGCGTCTTCTGGCGTGAACCAGTTCTGCTGGAGCAGGCGCTGGGCGAGGCCGATCCGTTCGGCGGCCGCCCGCGGCAGTTCCCAGACGCGGCTGTAGAAGTTCAGCAGAAGGCGGGTGCCGGGATGCGAGTGACGGCGGCAGACTTCGACCACGCGCTGCGCGTCCCAAAGGTCATTGATCAGATCGGATAGTATGATGGCGTCGAACTGGCGGCCCAAGTCGAGGTCGTGAACATCGGCTTCGATGAAGGTGAGCCGGGGGTGGCGCTGTTGCGCCAGCCGGACCATCGAGGGGGCGAAATCGACGCCTACGCCCACCGCGGGCTCGGTGGCGGCCAGCAGATCGCCCGTTCCGCTTCCCAGTTCCAGCACGCTCGAGCCCGGCGGGATCGCAAAGGCGTAGATGTCCCGGAGCCGGCGCTGGTAGGTGTGGCGAAACCGGTCCCAGCGGGCGATATTGCGGCTGTATTCCTCCCAGAAGGCTATCCGCTGGCGCGCGTAGTACGCCGCTTTGTCGGGGTCGCGGGTGGTGGCCGCCGGATGCATTCTTGGTGAGGCTCCGAATCAGGGTGACACAGGATCCACGTAGCGCGCGACCGTATAGACCGGGCGGTTGTTGCGGTCCCGCACCAAGGCGAGAGACTCCTCCAGCAGGCCCGCCTCACGGCCCAGCGTGCGCAGACGCTCCAGATTTGCGGTGGCGTGCCGCTCACGGTCCACGTAGTAGATGAAGATGCGGCGCCGGCCGGCGAGCATTCCCCGGATCGTCTCGCGCTGGCTGGCGGGCGGGAGAGGATCGGATAGCACCCGCGAAACGTCCCGAAGAGGAAGCGCGCCCTGTCCCAGACAGCGCAGCGGGCCTTCGATCCCCCAATCCAGCGCGTAGATACTGGCCGGCCGGGTCTTTTCGAGCCAACCGAGCAGTGGGTAGATGGCGTCCGACCAGTGATCCGTGGGTCCGAACCGAACCAAGTGCAAGTAGCACTCGTTGGTGACGAGTGCGCAACTCAAGATGACCGGCACGGCCAGTCCGAGGGCGATCACCGCGCGCAGCCGCGGGATCAGCGCCCCCAGCGCGCAGACCGCCGAAGCCACCAGCATTTGGGGCAACGGCCAGAGCAGAATAACGTGATGGCTGCCTTCGCCGCCCATGGCGAAAGGCAGCATGGCGAGCCAACCGGTCGCGAAAGCGATTCCGGAAAACGCCATGATCCGGCGCTCCGGACCCGGCTTCAGGAATGGGATCAGGAGAGTGGAAACGATCGAGGCCCAGAACAGCCAATGACGCCAGGGGTAGCCGGCGATCTCTGCCAGCCGGTCTGATGCCCGCTCGATTTTGGTGTGCGGCGCGCGTTGCGTGGTCGGGTCGGGGTCCCGGGCGAGGAACCCGAAAGGCGAGGATCCCTCCAGGGTTTTCATCAGGATGATCGCCTTGTACTGGGTGGGGCCGCCGAGACCGCCCATGCCGCCCGCAGCGGTTCCCCATTCGGTCAACGTGTAGTAAACGAGCGGCAGCGCGCCCAGAAGCAGGCAGACCAGCGCCAATCCAAGACGGCGGAGGCTGAGGTGGGTCCGGAGCTCGCGCCAGTACACGGCCGCCAGGCCCGCTCCCCAAGCGGCGATCAGCCAGATGAAAGTCGTCTTGTCCCACAGGGCCAGCCCGCACAGAAAACACGCCGCGGCCAGCAGCGCCCTTCGCTGGGTGCGGTGATATTGCACGAAAAGTGGAAGCGCCGCGGCCATGAGAAAATGCTGCACCGTCACGATGCCGGAATCGAGCGTGGTGAAAGTCACGAAGATGGGATCGAAGACCAGCAGCGCGGTGGCGATCAGCGCCGCCAGGTTGCCCATCGTCATGCGGAAGAAAACGAATAACAGCCAAACGGTGGCCGCGCCCGCAACCAGCATCGGAATCCGCAGCGACAGCGTATCAGGCGGCCAGATGGAGAAGATACCCATGTACACCAGCGCCTTCAGCGCGCCGGCGTAGGTAGCGATCATGACCGGGTACAACTCGCCCCCGATTTCGATGAACTTGCGGCCCACCAGAGGCGGCAGAATGCCAGTGACGAATTGCGCCTCGTCTTCCTGCACTCCGACCTGATGGATGAAGGCGTATCCAAGGGCGAAGAAGATCGCGCCAAGCAGCACTGCCGCAGCAAGAACAGCTTTGGCGCGCCTTGGCCCGGCGTGCGGCATAGGAGTCAGTGTACAGGAAACGGAGCCCGGCCCTCTTCTCTACATCCCCGGCTCATCCGCCGACGGCCCGTAGAGCGCCGGCACCGGCACATCGTTGAGGCGAAGGTAGACCCCGAGCTGCGCGCGGTGGTGGATGAGGTGGTTCATCACCACGCTGCGCAGCACCGCTGCGCGCGGCAGGGTGAAAATCTCCCTGCCGCCGATCAGCAGCGTCCAGGTCTTCAGGAGATGTGCGTCGGTGGCCCCCGCGATTGCAGCGCGGGCCTCCGCGACGGCACGTGTTCTTGCTCCGCAAGAACCGTGACGGAGCGAAGGTGTCGGCTGCAGACGCTAGCTAGGCGCCATCTGAACTCGGCACCCGGCCCGTCCCCCGGTAGGCCGCGAGGAACAGAAGACCAAAGACCAAGTCAACCGCGGCCACACCTAGCCACAGGCTTCCAATGCGTCCCAGGACATACAGCCAAGGGATGGCGATGACTGCCGTCGCCTTCTCGAGAACGGAGACCAGCATCATCGGCCGATAGCGAATGGGATCTGTCGACAGCACTAGGAAGAGGATCTGCCAAACCAAGTCCACGCTGACCCACGCGTAGAAGAACACGGGATGCGTGATACCCGGTGCGATCTGACGCTCGAAGAATAGCATCGGTGCCAAAACGACGATGCCGTAGAGCCCAGCGATACGGAACACCCATCTAGCGAATCTCACCGCTATCCTCTCTTCTCGTGGGCCAGCGATGCCAACGCGCGATCCTCGTCGTGGAGCATCCTGATCCGCTTGAGCCGTTGATGGCGCCTAACTCCTGTTTAGGCTGGCCTGCATAAAACCCGTCTCGGTCAGTATAACGCGGAACCGCCGCAACGCTCGCCGCGCGCCCCCCTCACTTCCCGATGCAGAACGTCGCGAAGATGCGGTTCAGGATGTCGTCGGCGGTGGTGGCGCCGGTGATGCTGTCCAGGGCCTGTAGGGCGGCGTAGAGATCCACGAGCAGCATCTCATGGGGAATGCGCTCGACGACGGCACTGCCAGCGCGCGTCAAGGCCGCCACAGCCTCCTCCAGCAACTGCTGGTGACGCAAACTGGTGATGAAGCCTGCCTCCGGCTGTAGCTCGCCCGGCGCCAAGGTCGCGAGGATGCGCCGGCGCAGCTCCTCGATGTCCTCACCGGTGAGCGCGGAAACTCGCAGGGCGGGCTCGGGCAGCTCAGCGCGCGCGGGCAAGTCGCACTTGTTACCCACCAGCAGGTAACGACCCTGGCGCCGAGCGCGCTCCAGCAGCTCGAGATCCTCGCTCTCCAGCGCGACCGAGAGATCCACAACCACCAGCGTGAGATCTGCGTCCGCCATGGCTTGAAAGCTGCGCTCGACTCCCAGGGTCTCTACCAACCCATCGCCCTGCCGGATCCCGGCCGTGTCCATGAACTTGACCGGGATGCCCTCCAGGGCGGTGACCTCGGACACCATGTCACGAGTAGTGCCGGGGATGGCGGTCACGATGGCGCGGTCCTGCTCCAGCAGCCGGTTGAACAGGCTGCTCTTGCCCACGTTGGGCCGGCCCACGATGGCCAGGGTGAAGCCGGAGTGCACCAGCTTGCCGTAGGCGAAGCTGGCCGCCAGTTGCGCGAGCCCTGCCGAGACGGGCTCCAGCCGGCGGAGAATCGCCGTGTCCTCGGGAATCTCCAGGTCGTCGTCGGCGAAGTCGATGCCCGCTTCGAGCATCGAGATCACTTCGAGGAGCTGCTCTTTGAGCGGCGCCAGGCGGCGCGAGATGGAGCCCTCCAACTGCCGGGCCGCCACGCGCGCCTGGTAGAGGGTGGTGGCCTCGATCAGGTCGCGCACCGCTTCGGCCTGGGTCAAATCCAGCCGGCCGTTCAAAAACGCGCGCAGGGTGAACTCGCCGGGCTCGGCCAGCCGGGCGCCGCCGGCCAGGGCCCGCTGGAGGCAGTAGCGCAGCAGGATCGGCGCGCCGTGGCAGGAGATTTCGACCACGTCCTCGGCCGTGTAGGACCGGGGCCGCTCGAAGAAGGTGACCACCACGCGGTCCAGGCGCCGCCCCTCCGTATCGCAGAGTTCGGCGAGCGTGGCTCCCCAGGCGCGCCACTGGCGTCCGGCGGGGAATCTCAGAAAGCCTTCACTGACGCCGCGCGCCGCGCTCCCGGACAAGCGTACGATGCCCAGTCCGCCGCGCCCCGGCGGAGTGGAGACCGCGACGATAGTGTCGTCCAGGCGCACGGCGCTAATGTCCTGCTTCGCAAACCGCTGTACACGCGGTCTCGTGGGGCAGGCCTTCAGCCCAATGTGATTTAGTTTTCGTGGGGCAGGCCTCCTGGCCTGCGAGCCGACCTTCTGGTCGGCTCCCCGCGGGTCGAAAAACGCCGGCCAGAAGGCCGGCGGCAGCTCAGAGAGCCGCCCCACAGGGGGCCGAGATGTGCGGTGGTGGGAAAACTAAATGACATTGGGCCTTCAGCCTGCCGCGCCGCAGGCGAAACCGCCTGCGCCACGAGGCTGGCCATTGCTGACGGGTTTGCGAGGCGGAACATTAGCGCCGCCGGCGGAAGCGGCCTGCGACGGGCGGCGGAGTTCCCACCGCCGACGAAGGCATGTGGGCGGGGTAAACGACCACCTGCCGGTGCGGGCCCTCGCCGGCGCTCTCGCTACGCACCGCGGTCTCATCCCGCAATGCCAGGTGTATGATCCGCCGTTCGCGGCTGGTCATGGGGTTGAACTTGAAGGGCTGGCCCGTGTGCCTCACCTTCTCGGCCGCTGCCGCCGCGCTCAGCCGCAGTTCCTCGATGCGCAGGGCCCGGAAATCATTGGCGTCAAAACACAGCCGGGAATGGTCCTCGGGCGGCAGGCGCAGCATCTCCATGGTCAGTTGTTCGAGCGCCAGCAGCAGCCCCGCTTTGTTGGCCAGCAGCAGCTCCACGTCCGGGCCGGAGAACTTCACCACCACATCGGGATCTTCGAAGCCGGGATGCCGGTTGTCGCCCCCGGTGATCGCGTACTGAAGCTCCAGCCCGGCCCTGGACAGTACCGCTTCGAGGAAGCCTTCAATTCGGGGACCGATTGACTCGGGTGCGTACTTGCTTGCCGTCACCGCTTGCCTTTGCCGCCTTTCTTGAACTTGCCCTTGGCCTTGACCGGAACCGGCTGGGGAGCCGGGGCCAGCGCCGGCAGCGAGGTCTTGTTGATGAACCACTGCTGGGCAATGCCCACGAGGTTGCTGGTCAGCCAGTATAGCACCAGGCCGCTCTGGAACTGGTAGAACATGAAGCCGAAGATCAGCGGCATGAACAGCATCATCCGCTGCTGAGTGGGGTCGGCGGTGGTGGTGGGCGTCATCTTTTGCATGACGAACTGGCTGATCACCATCGCCACCGGCAGGATGCGAATGGCAAGGTGCTCGGGCTGCGACAGATCGGTGACCCACAACCAGTTGGCGCCGCGCATCTCGATGGCCACCATCAGCACCTTGTAGAACGCGATGAAGAACGGGATCTGGACCAGCATCGGCAGGCAGCCCCCGACGGGGTTGATTCCATGCTTGCGGTACAGCTCCATCATTTCCTGGTTCTGCTGAGCCTTCTTGGGGTCGCGCAGGCCGAGACCCTTGTACTTAGCCTGGAGGGCGGCGATCTCCGGCTGGATAGACTGCATCTTCTTCATCGATCCCATGCTCTTCAGCCTGAGCGGCAGCAGGCAGAAGTTGATGAGGACCGTGACCGCCATGATCGACCAGCCGTAGCTGTGCAGGAAGCCGTTTACCCAGTTCAAGATCAGGAACAGCGGCTTGGCCAGGAACCAGAACCAGCCCCAGTCCACCATGTACTCCAGCCGGGCGTCCACCTTTCGCAGCAGTTCAAGGTCCTTGGGGCCCGCGAACAGCCGGAATTCGTTGCGCGAGGCGCCGCCCACCGCAACGCCCACGTGAGGCTCTTCCTTGGCGTTGACCGCGTTGGGCGTCGTGTCGCTCAGCGTGCGGACTTCCAGTTGAGTGTTCGTCGGGGGCAGCAGGACCGCGGCAAAGTAGTTGTCCTGCAAGCCGGCGAAGGAGTAGGTCCCGTAGTCCGTTACGGGACCCTTTCTGGCGGCCTTGGCGTCCTTGGTGATCAGCTTTCCCGCGGGCACATCGAAGTACAGGCTGCGTTGGCTGGCCGCCGGGTTCGGAACTGCGAAATCGCCGAAACCCCCGCGCCACGCCAGCAGGTGCGGCAGCCCGGCCCCAGCCTGCGTTACCTGGGAAGAAAACTGCGACCGGTAGGCGTCTTTTTGGAACTGGTAGGACTTCCGGATGACGAGAGTGCCGTCGGAGTACTCGTAGTCGATTCCCAGGCGGTCCGGAGAGGGCTTGGCGGCAAACAGGGCTTGGTTGGGCTCGGCGGAGGGCCGGGTGTCCTTGAACTCCACGGCAAACGGGTAGCCCACTTTCGCCGCGGCGGTCACGTTCACCAGTTCCAGCGGCTTGCCGGCGGTGTCCTTGTACTTCTTCAGCACCCAGGAGCGAACGACGGCGCCGCGGTTGGAGAGCGCGACGCGGTACAGATCCGTCTCGATGATGAAGGTCTCTTCCTTTGCGGCGGACACCGGCGGGGCAGGGCGGGCGGGCCGGCCGGCCGGGCGGGGCGCTGGCTCGAGCGGGGCCGCCGCGGCCGGCTTGGCAGGCGAGGGTTGCGCCGGCGAGGGCGGGGGCTGGGGCAGGAAGTACTTGGAAAGATACGGCACGGCCAGCAGCACCAGCACCATGATCACCAGGGAGGCCGGCAAGAGGCGGTCCTGGGACGCGGGCTCCTTGGGGAACAGGGGTCGCTTGGGTTCCTTCCAGCCCTCTTTCTCGTCAGCCATGGTGTCTATGTCATCCCGCGCCCTGGATTCACCGCACCGGATCGAAGCCACCGGAGTGGAAGGGGTGGCAGCGGAGCAGGCGCCTGATGCCGAGCCAGGCGCCGCGCCACGCGCCGTGCTTGCGTACCGCCTCGGCCGTGTACTCCGAGCAGGTCGGGTAGAAGCGGCAGGCCGAGGGCAGCAGGGGCGAGATCAGAAGCTTGTACAGCCGCAGCAGGGTGATGATCAGCCAGCGCATCTCGTAAACAGCCTCTCCAGTTCGCGCTGCAAGTCCTCGAATCCCGCCGTCAGCGCCGCGCGACGCGGCTGGAGGACAATCTCCCACTGCGGCGCCAGCCTGTGGAGCTGGAGGCGCACCCCTTCGCGCAGCCGCCGCTTGAGGCGGTTTCGCACCACTGCCTTCCCCAGGGTGCGCGGGACCGTGAATCCGATCCGGGGTCCCTGTGGCTGCTCCATCTTATGGCACACGGCGGTGAAATAGGGCCCCGCCACCCGAAGCCCTTCGGCGTAGATCCGGCGGTAATCGGATGACCGCAAAACCCGCCGGGACTTCGGAAAAGCTGAACTGGGCTCCCGAGCTTCGATCGGTCTAGTTGGAATAGCGAACAGCTCTTTCGTCGCTGACCGTCAGCTTGTGTCGGCCTTTCGCGCGGCGGCGCGCCAGAATGGCCTGCCCGTCCTTGGTCTTCATGCGGGCCCGGAAACCGTGGGTCTTAGCCCTCCGGCGGTTGTTCGGTTGAAATGTGCGCTTGGGCATTGGCTTCTGGCTCCGGAGCCGGCCTGCCGTGCAGGACGTGCTCCCAGTGCCGCTTCAGTAAGCTTCAGTATAGAAGGCGGCTTCCGGAGGTGTCAAACGTGGCACAGGCATTCCTGCCTGTGTCCCCCCTATTCGCGCTCGGTGTCGCAGGAGTCGCCCGATCCCCGACCGGGCCGGGACGGCCTTCAGCCGCCGCCCAGGCGGCTCACGATCACCAAGGCGACCACGATCACGATGATCCAGACCCAGTGCATCCACTTCCAGTGTACAACACAGCCGCGCGCCGGCTGCCGCCCCGTTTCTGTTATCGTGGACTGGGGAACGCGCGATGGAGGCTCAGAAAGGCGACGGGGCGCGGGTTCAAGCGGGGGGCATTCATGGGTCTCTGGGACGGTTCCGAGTGCTGGGGGTGCCGCTCCGGCTGCACTTCACCCTGCTGCTGCTATTGGTGTTCGTGCTGTTCGTCGGTTTCGGTGAGCGCCAGTCCGTGCTGATTAACGTCATCGATGCGGCTGCCGTGGTGGTCTCCTTGTTTCTGCATGAGCTCGGCCACGGGCTGGTCCTCCGCCGGCGGGGCATCCGGATCCTGGAGGCCGTCATTTTTCCGATCGGGGGCGTCTGGCAACTGGAGCGGCAGCCGCAGCCGCGGGAGGAGTTCTGGTTGTCGGTGGCCGGGCCGGCCCTGAACCTGGTGATGGCCGGCTTTCTGATCGGGTTTCTCGCCTACAGCGGCGCTGTGCTGCCTCTGGAGCGTCTGACCGAGCTGACGCCTTTCAGCCTGATCCAGCGGATCGCCATGATGAACCTTCTGCTCGGCGGGGTCAATCTTCTGCCGGCCTTCCCTATGGACGGCGGGCGCATCTTGCGCTCGCTGCTGGCGCTGCGACGACCGCACCATGAAGCCACCCGCATCGCCGCCGCCACCGGCCAATGGCTGGCCATCGGTCTGGGCCTCTACGGGATGTTGTCCACGAACTTCCTGCTTATCTTCGTGGCTTTCTTCGTCTACCTGGGCGCGGCGCAGGAAAGCGCAGTCGCCACGGGCCGCCATCTCACCGAGGGGATGCCGGTGCGGGCGGCCATGGTCACGGATTTCCGCACGCTGACGCACGGCCAGAGCATCCGGGACGCCGCCAACCTGCTGCTGGCCACCGCGCAACAGGATTTCCCCGTCCTGCACGCCGGAGGGGTGGTCGGGCTGCTCAGCCGCATGGCGCTGCTGAAGGCCCTGGCCGGCGAGGGCCCGGATGCTTACGTGGCCAGCGCCATGGACCGCGACTACCTCCGTCTGTCCCCCGACGAGGATCTGTCGCGGCTGTTCCCCGCGGCGCTGCGTTCCGGCGCCTGCGCACTGGTAATGGAAGGTGATGAGCTGCTGGGCCTGCTGACGGCGGAGAACCTTTCGGAGTTCTTGCTGCTGCGGCGATTCGGAATGGAACCCGACCGGAGCGCCTCGAACCCGCCTGCCGGATGAGCCGCCGCGCCGGCTCGCTGCGTCATAATCGGTCTATGCAGCGCTACGGTTGGGTAATCGGCATTGGGCCTGAGGCCATCGACAGCTACAAGCGTTACCATGCCAGCGTCTGGCCTGAGGTGCTGGACATGATTCGCCAGTGCAACGTCCGAAACTACTCCATCTTCCTGAAGGACGACCTTCTGTTCGGCTACTTCGAATACCACGGCGGCGATTTTGCGGCCGACATGGCCAGGATGGCGGCCGATGGGAAGACGCAGGAATGGTGGTCCATCATGGGCCCCATGCAGCGTCCGCTGGAAACCCGGCGGGACGGCGAGTGGTGGGCCGGGATGGAAGAGGTTTTTCACCTGGATTGATGCGGCGCCGTTCGGTGAGGTGGTGGCTTCGTTCGGGCGAGTAGAGCCGTGACATCCAAAGAGCGCGTTCTGCGTAACTACACGTTCCAGTCGGTGGACCGGTTCACGATTGACTTCTGTGCGTCGTCCGACGTGTACGCGAAGCTCCGTGACTACTACGGCGTCGCGACCGATCTCGAGCTGATGGAAACGCTCCACGTGGACTTTCGCTATCCCAAGCCCCGCTGGATCGGATTCCCGCTCGTCGATAAGGAGGGCCGGACAACCGATTACTTCGGCATCCCGCGCAGGGGCGTGGGCGACTTCGGTTACCCGATCGTCCACCCGTTGGCCGAGGTCTCCTCGATCGCCGATGTCGAAGCTTACCAGTACTGGCCGGGGCCCGACATGTGGGACTACGACCAGTACGCCGAAGACTGCGCCCGCTTCGGGGAACACGCCGTGCTGGGCGGCGCGTGGGGGTGGTTCTTCGAAGCCGCCTGCGAGCTGGTCGGCATGGAGCGCTGGTTCTGCCTCCTGCATGACCAGCCGGAGGTGGCGCACGCCATCCTTGAACGGACCACCCGCTTCATGGAGCGCACCTCGGAGATCATGTTCGAAAAGGCCGGCAGGCACATCGATATTTGTTTCACCGGGGATGACTACGGCTTCCAGAACGGCCCCATGATGAGCCTGCCGATGTTCAACGAGTTCGTCCGGCCCTACCTCCAGCGGATCTACGACGTCGGCCGGAAGAACGGCAAACTCGTGATGCACCACTCCTGCGGCAGCGTCGCGCGGTTCATCCCGGCGTTTCTCGAAATGGGGCTCCACATCCTGGAGCCCATCCAGGTGCGGGCGGCCGGCATGGACCCGGCCGAGCTGGCGCCGCGTTTCGGCGGAAAACTGTGCTTCCATGGATCCATCGATACGCAGCGCACGCTGCCTTTCGGAATCCCGGACGACGTGCGGCGCGAGGTCCGCGAGCGCGTCCGGACCTTCAAGCCCTACGGAGGGTTCACGATCGCTCCGTCCCAGCACCTGCTGTCGGATATTCCGATCGAAAACATCGTCGCCATGTACGAGGAGGCCTGGGCGGACGGCGCGTGACCAGGCCGGCCCCGCCTGCCGGTTGAGACCGCGTGGTAGAATCGCTGCTGTCAGAAAGGAGGAGGGGGCTATCATGTGCACACGTGTTCTGCTGGGTCTGGTGCTGGTGATCCCCGCGCTGGCCGCGCCAGGCGAGCGCGCGCTGTTCAACGGAAAGAACGTGGACGGTTGGGAGATGATTCGCTCCCAGGGCCGCGACACCTTCGTAGTCGAGGACGGGGTGCTGCGGACCACCGGCGCCAAGGGCATGATCGCCTACACGCGCGAGAAGCTGGGCAACGGCGCCTTGCGCGTGGTCTACAAGATGTCCAATGAGAAGGGCAACTCGGGTATCTTCATCCGCATTCCCGACGTGCCCACGGCCGAGCGGGACGCTATCCACCGCGGCATAGAGGTTCAGATCGACAACAACGACAACGACTGGCACTCGACCGGGGTGCTCTACTCGATGACCAAGGCCCTGGCCCGGCCCTACAAGCCGGCCGGCGAGTGGAACACCATGGAGATCACCCTGGACGGCCTGCGCACCATGGTGCGCCTGAATGGCGTCCTGGTCACCGACTACGACGGCGTCTCCGAGGTGCCTCCCAAGAAGCTGCCCTATGAGCCCGACCGCGGGCCGCGCCCCGAGACCGGCTACATCGGCCTCCAGGGACACGACGACCGCGCCATCATCTACTTCAAGGAAGTGAGCTTCGCTTCGAAGAAGTAGCGGACCCTGGCGCCATTGCCCCCACACGCCATGACCGGGTTTCTGCTCGTGCGTGGGGCCCGCCAGTTGCTGACCCTGCGCGGCTCCAGCGCTCCGCGCCGCGGGCCGGCGTTGCGCGACTTGGGGCTGATCGAGGACGGCGCGGTGCTCATCCGCGGCGGCCAGATCGTCTCGGTAGGTTCCACCCGCCGGGTTGAGAACCTGACCGAAGCGCGGTCCGCCCGGGAGATCGACGCCACCGGGCGCGTGGTGATGCCCGGGTTCGTGGACAGCCACACTCACCTGGTCTCCGCTCCGGCGCGGCTGGCTGACTATGAAGCGGATCTGGCCGGGTCAAAGCGCGAGCAGATCGACGCCGGCGGGGGCGGGGCGCTGGCCCGCGCCCGCGCCCGGCGGGCGCTCTCAGGTTCCCGGCTGCTGTTGCAGGCTCGCCGCAGTTTGCGGGCCTTCATCTGCCACGGAACCACCACGGTGGAAGGGAAGGCCGGCCACGGCTTGGACCAGACCGGGGAACTAAAGACCTTGCGCGTCATGGCGGCGCTCGACCAGCGCCCGCTGGATGTTCTGCCGACCTTCATGAGCGGGCCCGTCTTGCCCCTGGAGTGGGCGAACCGAGGCGACGATTACGTGGAGTGGGTGTGCGCGCGTCTGTTGCCGAAGATCCGCCGCCGCAAGCTGGCGCGCTTCGTGGATGTCGCTTGGGGCCCGGAGGGCCTCAGCCCAGAGCAGGCCCGGGGCGTTCTGGAGACGGCGCGCGCCCGAGGTTTCCAGATCAAGATGCATGCCGAGCAGCCTTCCCCGAGCGGAGCGGCGCGGCTGGCCCGCGAGTTGGGAGCGGTAAGTGCCGATCACTTGGTCTATGCGGATCCGGAGGACATCCTCATGCTGGCGGCTTCCCCCACTCTGGTCACGCTGTTGCCCGGCGCCAGCTTTCATCCAGACTTGGGCCGATTTCCGCCCGCCCGGGCTTTCATCGAGGCGGGGGCGGCGGTGGCGCTGGCAACCGACTTCAACCCCAGTCGCAGCTCGACGCATAGTATGCAAATGGTCATGGGGCTGGCCTGCGCCCAGATGCGCATGACCCCGGCGGAAGCCGTGGCGGCCGCTACCATCAACGGCGCGCATGCCCTGGGAGTGGCCGGCCGCGTCGGGTCGCTCGAGGCCGGCAAGCAGGCCGACCTGATCCTGCTGGATGTCCCGGACTATCGCGAGCTAACCTATCATGTTGGGGGCAACTTGGTGGCCATGACCCTCAAGAGAGGACAGATCCTGTGCCAGCAGGGGGAGGTCCAGTGGCCCGACGATTGATCGAGTGCGTCCCCAACTTCTCCGAGGGCCGCGACCCGGAGAAGGTGGCCGCGCTGGCCGAGACGGTGCGCGCGGTTCCCGGCGTGACACTCCTGGGCCAGGAACTGGACGCCGACCACAACCGTTCGGTGCTCACCTTTGCCGGCGGGCCGGAGGCCGTCTCCGAAGCGGCTGTGCGGGTCGTCGGGAAGGCGGTCGAGCTGATCGATCTGAACCGGCACACGGGTGTTCACCCCCGCATCGGCGCGGCCGACGTGGTTCCCTTTGTGCCCATCCAGGGCCTCACCCTGGAGGATTGCGTGCGCATCGCCGAGTGGGCGGGGCAGGAGATCTGGCGCCGGTTCCGGGTGCCGGTGTACTTCTACGAGGCGGCGGCGCGCCGCGCGGACCGGGTCAACCTCGAGAACCTGCGCCGCGGCCAGTTTGAGGTTCTTCGTCAGGAGGTGCTCACCAATCCGGAGCGCGCGCCCGACGTGGGAGAGCCCCGGCTGCACCCGACCGCCGGAGCCACCGTGGTCGGGGCGCGGAAGTTCCTCATCGCCTTCAACATCAATCTGAGCACTCCGGATGTCGAGATCGCCAAGCGGGTGGCGCGCGCCATCCGCTTCTCCTCGGGCGGCTTCCGCTACGTCAAAGCCATCGGGGTGCCGCTGGCCTCCCGCAACCTGGCCCAGGTCTCCATCAACCTCACTGACTTCGAGCAGACCCCCATGCACCGGGTTTTCGAGGCCGTCCGCACAGAGGCCGCGCGATACGGCGCCGGTATCGCGGGCAGCGAGATCGTGGGCTTGATTCCAAAACGAGCCCTCGAGATGGCGGCCGAGTTCTACCTGTCCTGCGAGAACTTCCATCCCGATTTGGTGCTGGAGAACCGCCTGGCGGCCGCGGCCCCCACAGCCGCTGTGAGTGAATTGCTCGCCTCCCTGGCCGCTTCCGACAATGCCGCCGCAGGCGCCGGCGCGGCAGCCCTGGTGGCGGCTGCGGCGGCCGCATTGGCCTCCGGGGCCGCCGCTCAAGCCGGACAGCCCGAGCCCGAGCTGGAGGGCGAGCGCCGCGAGCTGGCTGAAATCATCGAGCGGCTGCGAGTAGTTCTGGAGGGTGCGCCCGCCGAGAGCGCGCCCGGGGCCGGCGGCCAGCCGCCTCGTGAGGAACCACTTAAGCAGGTCGTCGCCATGACTCTGGATGTCGCGGAGCGTTCCTTTGCGCTCCTGGGGCGCCTCCAGCGGATCGAGGGCGAGGCGGGGGCCGAGTCGAACCCCAGCCTGGCCGCTGCCGCCACTCTGGCCCGCGCCGCCAGGACGGCCGCCCTGACCTGCGCCCGTGGGCACCTCGAGTCGATTGACGACACCGCCTTCATCGAGAAGACCCTCGAGCGCCTCGAGGTGATGGAATGCCAGGAGTCCTCTTAGGTCCGGGCGGGGGCGGGAACCGTCCCACTTGGCTGCGGGCGCCCGCCCCGGCAGGAGAGAACTACCGCGAACTAAGATCGCTGGTCGAGCGGCTAGGGCTGCACACCGTGTGTCAGAGCGCCGCTTGCCCCAACCTGGGCGACTGCTGGAACCGGCGCACCGCCACCTTCCTGATTCTGGGCAACGTTTGCAGCCGTCGTTGCGGTTTCTGTGCGGTGCGCAAAGGGGCGCCTCTGGCCGCCGACCAGGACGAGCCGCGGCGGGTGGCCGAGGCCGTCGCCGCCCTGGCCTTGCATTACGCTGTGCTGACCAGTGTCACCCGCGACGATCTGGCGGACGGGGGCGCCGGCATGTTCGCCCAGACCATCCGGGCGATTCGCGGGCGCGTGCCTGGCTGCCGCGTCGAGGTGCTGGTTCCGGACTTCCAGGGCTCCCTCAGCGCGCTGGCGACGGTCCTGGAAGCTGCTCCTGACGTGCTCAACCACAACCTGGAAACCGTCCCGCGGCTGTACGCCGAAGTGCGGCCGGGCGCTGACTACCGCGGCTCGCTCCAATTGCTTTCGGAAGCCGCGGCCAGAAGGTCGACCCTTCCCGTTAAGTCCGGCTTAATGTTGGGATTAGGAGAGACACCTGAAGAGGTGCTTGAAGTCCTGGAAGACCTCCGCGCCGCCGCGGTCCGCAGGCTGACCCTTGGCCAGTACCTTCGCCCCTCGCCAGCGCATCTGCCGGTCCGTCGCTGGGTGCCCCCTGAGGAGTTCGCCTGGCTGGCCGACGGCGCCCGCCAGATGGGCTTCACCCGGGTGGAGGCCGGCCCGCTGGTGAGAAGCTCCTACCACGCCGCCGCCAGCTTCGCCGGCGGCTGATTCCGCGCTCCTGATCGGGAAAACACCTGAGACGACCGGACCCTGTATCTGACTTAGCTACTGGGGCCAAAGAATCATTGGGAGCGGACAGCGCATGCGTGTCTTGCTTTGCAGCCTCATTATGGTGGTGGGCGGCGGGTTGCCGCCCTTTCCTCTCCAAGCCGGGGACCGCGGCGGCCGGGCCGAGTACGTGGGCGGAACGGTCGCGGCGGTCCCCGATTCTTCCAAGGGCTTCATAGACATAACCGACGAAAGTCACTTCGTGTTCCAGAGCAAGGCGGTCACCCTCCAGGTACCCTACGCGAAGGTCAGTCTGCTGGAGTACGGGCAGAAGGCTGACCGCCGCTACGCCCTGGCCGTGCTGGTTTCGCCCGTGCTCCTGCTGAGCAAGAAGCGCAAGCACTTCCTCACCCTCGGATTCACCGATGAGGCAGGCCGCCAGCAGGCCCTGGTTTTCCGGCTCGATAAGAGCGACGTCCGGGCGGTGCTGGTCAGCCTGGAGGTCAAGACCGGGCTGAAAGTCCAATACCAGGACGAAGAGGCCCGGAAAGCGGGTAAAGGATGATCCTCTGGGGTGCAGTGTTGCTGACGGGCCTGGCGGCCCCTCAGGGCAACCCGCCGGGCGGGTCAGTGGCGGACATGGCGGCCAGGCAAGCCGCCCTGGAGCGGCAGAGCCTGAGCCAGTTGCTCACCGTCCGCCGGGTTTACGTGGACAGGCTGGCGGGCGGGGAAACCGCCGCCCAGATACGGGACATGATCATCAGCAGCCTCCAGGGGGCCAGGCTCTTCTTGCTGACCGAGAACCCGGAGGGCGCCGACGCCTTTCTGCGGGGCTCAGCCGAGGACTTGGTTTTCACCGACACGTTCGCCTCGAGCGAGGGCCTCAACGCGCGGGGGGGCATCTCGGCCGGGTCCTCCCGGTCTAGCAGCACGACCGGCCGGCGCTACGGGTCGCTCAACGAC
>CAYGVJ010000020.1:0-47045 GCA_964353255.1 uncultured Solibacteraceae bacterium
TTCGGTGTGTCTTTGCCGAGGCTGTCGTGAATACGATCGTCGTGAAAGTAGGAAATGTAATCACGGACGAGGCGCCGTAAATGCTTTTCGTTCAGCGGGATCACGTGGTCCAGCATCTCGCGCCGGCAGCTTCCCACCCATCTTTCAGCGATTCCATTCTGCCAAGGCGCTCGGACACTCGTGCGTTTCGGCTCCACACCCGTGGCTCTCAGTAGCGCGAGGATGTCGTCGTCGAACTTCGAGTCTTGCTCCAGGATGACGTAACGGTACGGGCCAGCTTCGGGAAAGGACTCACGCAGTTGTTGGACGACCCAGTCCGCAGTTGGGTGACGGGTCACGTTGAAGTGCAGGATCTTGCGGCGTCCGTGCGCGATGACGAAGAAGCAGTAGAGCAGCTTGAAGGTCACCGTCGGCACGGTGAAGAAGTCGAAGGCAGCGATCGCCTCGCGGTGATTCTGGAGGAAGGCCAGCCAACGCTTGCCGGGGTCACCACGGCGCCGCACACCTCGCAGATATCGAGCCACGGTTCGCTCCGAGACGATGAAGCCGAGCTTCAGAAGCTCTCCGTGGATCTTGGGAGCGCCCAGGTCGGGTTCTCATTCGCCATACGGCAAATGAGGGCACGGATAAGGATGTCGGTCCAGCGGGGCCAAAGCTGTCGCAGAGTGGTCCAGAAGAGCCGGTCCAACCGATTCAGACGGGGACGCGGCCGTTTCCGCTTGAGAACCGCGACTTGCTGTCGGAGGGCCAGAACTTCAAGGGCGGTGTCGCCGCGACTGCGGAGGAACACGCGGATTGCAGCGAGGATTGAGAGGATGAATTCGGCCAGGAACTCACGGTTGTAACATGCCGTAACGTCACTTCGGCAGGCCCACGGCTTCAAACCGCAAGTCGCTGATTCCAGAACATCGTGGAGTTTCGGCTACACACAGCGGCCTTTATTTCGCTCAAGGGCAGGAACATCGCTGTGGCGGGAGGCCTTGCCTGCGAGTGACCCTCGAGCAACTCGAGTGGCGCGACCCCGAACTGTTCGTAGAACGACACCGCCTCAGGTTTCGCGTCCACCACTACCCCGAGGCAGCCAAAATCTCCCGCCAGGCGAACCGCAAGATCCAGAACGAAGCGAAGCAGTTGCCGGCCAACCCCCCGCCCCCGAAGCGAGTCGTCCGCCGCCAGACGGGCCAGCCGCAGAATCGGAAGCGGGTACCGCGGCAACCGCTTCCGCACGGCGGAGGAGAGCTGCTCGATCTCGATGTGCCCCGGCGCCACTGTGGCATAGCCGGCGACACGATTCCCTTCGACCGCCACGTAGGTAGTGCCGAGGTGATGACGAAACTGGTTTTGTCCAGCGTACTTGTGAAGAAAACGATCCAGGTCCGCGTCGCCCGAGCGAAATCGAGACCGATCGTCCGATTCCCGGAGCGCCCTAATCTCCATCGCCGCTCATGAGCGCCCGAAGCTGCTTAGTGGGCCTTGGCGGTCCCGTCATGCGCTTGGCGACCTGCTCGCCGGACCGGCGAGAGACGACCAGTCGGGGGTGCACGATGATGTCGGCCGGGAGCGCGTGGAGCGCCTGGAGGTGATGCAGAAGGGCATCCTCGATGAGGTGGCCTTTCTTGACTCCGGTTGCGCGAACATGCTTCTCCAGCAGCATCCTGGTCGTGGAGGAAACCGCTGCCGAGATCTGAGACTCTCTGTCCATGTCTACACTTTTGTAGATAATTCTACAGTCTCCGAGGTAGATTCGTCAAGCGAGCTGGGACCTGGCAGGCCTGGCGCCGCGGCGCTCTCAATCCTCCGGCTGCCGCTTGCGCTCGTAGGGCTGCTTCAAGTAGCGGGCGGCCTCTTCCTGCGCCCCCTGGGTGTTGTCCTTGGTGCGGACGGCCAGGGTGTACTCGTTGACCGCGCGCTCGCGCTGCCCGGTGATGTCGAAGATCTTGCCCAGGTTGATGTGGGACCAGACTTCGGTCCACTTGGGCTCGAGATCCCCGTTGAGCGCTTCGCGGAACTCGTTGGCCGCGGCCTGGTAGTTGTTCTGGAGGAAAAACACCTCGGCGATGCGGTAGTGGGCCAGCGAGCTGTAGCGGTGGACCTCCAGCGCCTTCTGGTACTCCTTGAGGGCGTCGTTGAACTCGCTGACCTCGACAAACTGCTCGCCGCGCCGGATGGCCACCGCCACCCGCACCGGGTTGCTGAAACGCAGCACCCGGTTATTCGGGTCGAGCACCATGGTCTTGGGCTTGCCGAAGGTGTCCACGACGAACTCCGAGGAGGTGCCCACCACCTCGATGCGCTTCTGCTCGGGATTACCCTCGGTCTCGATCTTCAGCTCGACGGGCATGCGGAAGGTGTCCAGGTCCTGCGCCACCTTGCCCACCACGCGGAACCCTTGCTGCCGGCGGTAGATGACGTATTCGAGCTTGAACTCCGGCGCCCCGCTGGACTCGATCCATTGCAGGAAGAAGTACCGCAGGTTCTGCCCGGTGACGGCTTCGACCGCGCGCGCCAGCTCGTCTGTGGTCACCGCGCTCCAGGGATGCTGGCTGGGGAAGTCGCGGAGCAGCTTGCGGAAGCTCTCCTCGCCGATCACGTAGCGCAGCATGTGCAGCACCACGGCGCCCTTGGCGGCGGTCAGGGCCCAGAACTCCGGGGAGTAATCATCCAGGCGGGCTGCCTGGATCACCGGCACGTCGTTGACGGTCAGCGCGTCGATATACGCGTCGCGCGCTTCGGCGTCCACCGCCCCCGGCCCGCTGGCCTGCTCTTGGTACAGCATCTCGCAGTACCGCGCCATCCCGTTGTTGATCCAGATGTGGCCGCGGCTCGCGCCCGAGAGCAGCACGCCCCACCACTGCCGGGACACCTGGTTGGTCACCAGCCGGGTGTTGACCTGCTTGCCGATGCCTTGAGGAGACAGGAAGACGATCTCGGGCGCCGCGTACCCGTTGGGAGCGCCATCTTCGGTCTCGACCAGGGTGAGCGCCGCGCGCGGCGCCGGTCCGTACAGGCCGCTCAGGAAGGTCAGGATCTTGCCGGTTTCCTGCCCGTAGGCGGAGGCCAGGTTTCTTTCGGCGTCGCGGAAATACACCGTCGTGGTCACGCCGTCAGCGGTCACCCGCTGCGGATCTCCCTGCACCACGGCGATGCTGCCGGGGAAGGAGGGCCGCGCGAACTGGAAGCTGTAGAGCGTCTTGCCGGAAGGCAGCGGCTCGGCTTTCTCCTCGCCGCTCGCCACTACCCGGTAGCCGGCAGGGACGGTGATCTTCAGTTCCGCCGCGAAGCGGTCGGTCGTGTAACCGTTCACCGGGAACCAGCGCGCCGGGTAGAGCAGGAAGGCGTGATCGTTGCGGATGGCAGCGAACCTGATTCCGAAGACCGGCGATTCCTCACGGCCCGCGAGCCGCCCCTCGTATTGGAAGGTGATGGTCACCGGAGCGCCCTTGGCCAGGGGTTCCGGAAAGCTCACCCGCACGGTGTGGTCCTCCTGCGTCCGGGAAGCCGGGAGCTGGCGGCCGCCTTCGTCTTCGACCTTGGAGAGGTTCAGCGCGTTGTTGAGCTCGAAGACCGCCGCCGTGGCGCCGTCATCCTGCGGGAGAAAGCGCACCCGGACCTTGGCCGCGAGCGTCTGGGTGGTGGGTGCGATTTCCGCCTCGATGAGGTAGTTCTCGACGTCGATGCGCGGCCGGCGCTCCTGCGCCCAAGCTGCGCCCAGCAAGCTCAGCACTAACCAGAACCTACGCACCATCCACTCCTCCGACTTCGCGAACCACTCGCGCGGCGGTCTCGAAGGGATCTTCCGGCCCTTCCAGAGCCTGGGCCACCGCTCGCAGATCCTCGCGCATGCGGCAGCGCGCCTCGCCGTCCTCGAGCAGCCTCACCGCCTCGGCGGCCAGCCGCGCTCCACTCATTTCATTCTGCATCAGTTCGGGAACCACGGCCCGGCCCGCCACCAGGTTCACCATCGAGTAATAGGGAACGCGGACCAGAAACTTGCCCAGCCACCAGCTCAGGCCGGCGACCTTGTAGAAGGTGACCATGGGGGTCCCCAGCAGCGCTGCCTCGATGGTTACAGTGCCGCTGGCGGCCAGCGCCAGGTCCGCATGAGCCAGCGCGTCCCAGGTGGCGCCCTCGATTATTTGGATGGGCCAGCCGCCAATCCGTTCCCGAAAATGTTCCAGGCCCGCAAACCCGCCTCCCGGCAGCGCCATTACGAAGCTGGCAGCAAGGCGCTCCGAGATCCGTTCGGCGGCCCGCAGCAACTCGGGCAGGTGCCGCCGGGCCTCTCCGCGGCGGCTGCCTGGCAGCAACGCCACCAACGGCCTGTCGGTGGGCAATCGGTGGTTGTCAAAGAACTCCTCCCGGCTCGAAGAAGGCCGGACCAGCCGCGCCAGGGGGTGGCCGATGTAGTCAGCCCGAATGCCGTGGCGGCGAAAGAACGGTTCCTCAAAAGGGAAGATGCACAGCAGGCGGTCAACGGTTCGGCGCAACACGCGCAGCCGGCCCGGCCTCCAGGCCCACACCTGCGGCGCCACCAGGTAGACCACAGGGATGCCCAGACGCTTGAGCCGGCAGGCCAGGCGGAGGTGGAAGTCCGGGCTGTCCGTCAGGATGGCGAGCCGGGGCCGCTCCTGGCGGGCCGCCTGGCACAGGCGCCGGTACAGGCCGTAGACCCGCGGGATGTGGGCGATCACCTCCACCAGCCCCACCACGGCCAGCTCGGAGGCGTCCACTAGCGCCCGCACTCCCGCCTGGCGCATGCGCGGGCCGGCGCAGCCGAAGAACTCCGCCTCCGGAAGCCCCCGGCGCAGCCGCTCGACGACCCCGGCGGCGTACAGGTCCCCGGAAGCCTCACCGGCCGACACGAGGATCCGCCAAGCCGCCACAGGCACAGCATAGCAGCAAGGAGTCAGGAGTCAGAAGTCAGGAGGGGCGTTCGCCGGGCAACTTGGCGTTCTGCGCGAAGCTCAGCCGTCAGACGCGATCCTCCCGGCTCAGTGCGCGATTGCGTACTCCACCGACATCGGATCGCCCATGCGCTTGGAGGCGTCCAGGATCTCGACGCCGACCACGTTGCCGTTCTTGTCGTAGTCGAGGATCACGCCGGGCTTGTCCTCGTCGCTTTCCTCGACCGGCGCGTCACTCAAAACGATGCTGAGCACGTCCACCTCGGGATCGTACCTGACCTTCATTCCGGCCTCCAGTACTTCTCGACCTTGCTGGTTCGGTAGACAGTCACCACGACCGCCGGTTCCTTGTCCCTGGACACAACGGCCCTCACCAGATATATTTTCCCATCCCCGGACTCGAAACGCGACTGGAGGATCTCCTTACCGCCGGACTCCGGAACGCGTTGCTCCGGGTTTTCGAGGACCGACTCCAGCCACGGGCGCGGGATCTGGCGCCGCGCCATCTTCTGTTCGGCGTGCCTGGACAGTTGAAGTCTCATCGGCGCCTCCGCCGCTCCTGCCGCATCTGGGCGACTGTCCTCCGCGCCCCGTCGCAGGCCATGCTGCCGAAGATGCGAAGCATACAACCATTCTCGCACTCCAAGTCGGAGGACCGTCGTCAGAGCGCCGTCTGCTACACTGAGGTGGAACTCGAGATGTCCAGCGGAGCCGATCTGACCGATCTCAGCGTCCAGCCGTTCGCCGAACGTTTCCGCCAGGAAATGGTTCCGCTGAGCAACGCCTTCGCCTACTTTTCCACCCTGCCCCTGTCGGAGGAGGACATCCGGGGCTACCTGGAGGAACCCATCGCGGCCTTGCCCCCGACCATCCAGGTGCTGCTCGGCAGGGTTTCCATCATGCTGGTTCCGTACCTGGAACAGACGCCGGGCCAGGGCCAGCATCGCGTGGCTTTTGAGAAGCCCGCGCCCGGACGAGAGGCTTGGGGGGCGCATTTCGTCTCGCCGGGGCAGGCCACCCTGGTCTTCGCCATCAAGGAGCAGGAGGTCGCCAGCCACCACTACGCTTTCTACCGCGCCGTGGCCACGGTGACGGCGGACCAGATGCCGAGCGAGGCCGAGGGCCGTTTCTTCGGGCTGCTGCGCGGGGAGCTACGCAACAACACCGCCGGGGAGGTGGACCAGCTCGGCTGGGAGTTGAAGCAGACCCTCCGCCGGCGGCAGAGCAAGTCCGTTCGGGAGAGCAAGCTGTTCCGGGAGTACGCGCGCCAGGCGCTCATTGACACGCTGACCCTCTATCTGCACGGCATCTGCTGCGACATCGACGTCGAGGCCGGGCCGCGCCAGCTCCCCAGCCGGTACCTGCGCAAGCGCCTGGAGCTGCTCTACGAATTCTTCCCCCCGCCGGAGCGCTACGCGGTCTTCCCCGAGCAGGTGAGCAGCGGTTAGCCGCTCGACTGCCCCTCCAGCAGCGCCGCCAGGATCCGCGGCCTGGAAAAGTGCCCCGGGGCGGGGGGTGGGTTCGTTTCGTAATTTTTTTCCTACCCATTGAAAGGAAAGGGGATGGGAGCGGAGGCGGGATGCAGTTCTGGCGGTCCGGGGTGGCTTCGAGCTGGCGGCGGGACGCCATAGTGGTACCCCGCCTGAGAATAGCGGGGCGGGGTGGGCACGCGGAAGCAGTAGTGTTTACGTCCCTGAAAACAGAGGAGAAAGAGGCTGGCGTGGCCGGTGACTATGATTCGACTCGGACTTGGCCGGTGAGGCCGAGGTCGTCGATGATCTGGCTGATTTCGGCCTGGGTGGTTGCGGCGGCGCTGGCGTCGAGGCGGCAGGAAAGGTCCACGTGGATGTTGAGGTCCTGGCAGACGCGGAGCTTGGGGATGAGCTTGGAGCCGAAGCGGTTCCAGGACTCGGGCGGGACAGTGCCGGAGATGGTTAGCGTGACCGAAGTTGGTGCGGCAGGTTGCGGCGGCGTGGTGATGGCCGGTTCGGGTGGGGGGGTGGTTGGCGGCTGGAGGGATGGAGCGCCCTGGTCGAGTTTGGCCGGCTGCCGGAGCGCCCTGGCGCGGTCCTTCCGTAGCAGGTAGACGTCGTAGTCGAAGACGATGTCTTCCGGCGGGAGAGTTTGTTCAAACCAGACCCGTTGGTAAGTGCCGTCGGGCTTGGTGCCGGAAGCGAAGCCGAAATCGCCGCGCTGGACGAATTCGGGGATCTTGGCCCGGAGCACGGCGTCGGGGTCAAGGAGGCGAGTGAGGGAGCCGTCGAAGAAACTCTTTCGCAAGCTTTTCAGGGGCCAAGCTCCGGAGTCTTTCAGCGCGGGTGGCCAGTTCCGATCCAAGTAGCCGGCGCCCACGGATTCGCTCAGCCGCCCATCCGACTTGAGGGCGGCGAGGATTCTGCCGCAGAGGGTCTCACCGCTGCTCGAGTGCCCGGCGCCGAGGTCGATGGTGCGTAGCCCGTCGGGTTCCTGGGCATCGGCGATAACGACAAAGCGGTAGCTGGCCCAGACCTCCTCGCGGGCCGCCTCCTGTGCGTCTTTCAGCTTGGCTGCGACGTCCGCACGGTCGGCGGGGTCCACGTCCGTGCCGAGGACTCCGGCACGGATATCGTGTTCGACTCGCTGCCAGGCGAGAGCCAGCTCGACCTTTTCCCGCAATTCGCGCCCTGGTTTCTTTAGACACCATACGAGGGCCGCCGGGTAGTCGCGGGTGGCTCCCCCTCGGAGGCGCGTCCAGTCGCTGATTTGGGAGCGGACGGGCCCGGCGCCGGTCCACTCGAGATCCGGCTCCATGACCACGATGGTGAGCTTTGGCGTGTTGGGGACAGCGGTGGAATCCGTGGGGGAGAACTGCGGGATGATGGGAGCGCCCTTCTTGAATTCCTCCTTGATGTACGCGCACATGGCCGGGCGGACCTCCGTATCGGGGTCCAGCGAGGCGCGGCGATCATTGACCACCTTCTTGAGGGTGGCCTGATGGCGGATCTGGAATCCGTCGGTGCTGACCTTGCGGATGAAGAAGGCCCGCGCCTCCAAGGCGAGCGCGGCGTTGTCGATGGATGTGGTTTCGACTTCCGGTTCACCGAGAGCGAATCGGAGATCCGGCAAGTAGGCGATCTTGTCTCTCTGCCCGCCAGAGGACTCAAAGAGGACGGTTGTCGCAACCCGCCGGTGAATGTCCTTCAGGGGACCGGTTGTGTCGGCATCCAGGGCGCGTGCATGGGAGACGGCTCCGGCAATGTCGGCCTCGATGGCGGCGGCCAGCCTCGGCTCGCCCAACTGACCGAGAACTGCGCTGCGGAAGTCTGGGACGTGGAGGGGCGCGGAGCCGAGGGTGAGGAACGGCTCGCGGCGCAGCTTCTGGTAACCCTCGCGGTAGGCCCAGGAGACCCACTGGGCGAGCATGGCCAGGGTTCCGCGGGTCTGCTGGTATTGGGGCAGTGGCTGCCACTTGCGCTGGAAGACGCACAAGGTCGAGGGGTGGAAGGGGTAGCAGGCTTCGAAGCGGCTCATGAGGAACTCACGGGCTTTGCTTTCGGTGGAGGCCGAATCGACCGCGGTCCATTCGGCCGGCAGGCGCGCGCGCCGCTCGAAGCACCAGTCGGCGTAGAGCTTGGCTAGGGTGCGCCGAGCCCTTTCCGGCCCCAGGTCTTCGAACAGGCGCCGGCGCACTACCTCGCTGATTTCGGTCTCGTCGTTGGCAATAAGGTCCTTGGCCACGCGGTGCACGACCTTGGTGATCCTCTCCTGCCACTGGAAGTCCCAATCGGTCATTTCGACCTGGCTCCGGGGCAGGCTGATCACGGCTGCGCTGTGGGTGGTGCCAGTGGTCGCGACCGTCAGATTCTGGATGAAGGCATAGAAGGAGTCCGTCAATCCGCGATGGCGATTGCAGAAGTTCAGCACTTCATCGAGCAGGATCAGGACCTTGCCGCCGGCTGCTTCGAAGAGCCGCGCCAGGGCGTCGGTGCCGGGGGCTGTCGCCTGAGCGGAGGGGCCGAGAGCAGCCATGCCGTCGGGTCCGGCGAGCTGAAGGGCAATGTCGAGCCAGGGGGTCTCTTTGGAGGGCTGCGGGTCCCAGGCGTTCCCCACAAACGCGGCTACGCGCGCTCTCGGGACTTCGGCAAGTCCGGCGGATTCAAGAAGTCCCGCGACGCCGGGGAATTCGGCGGCGGCCTTGCCCGTCCGAACCAGATGGTAGAGCGCAGTCAGGGTGTGGGTCTTCCCACCGCCGAACTGGGTCACAAGGGTGAGCACCGGTGCGGTGCTATCGGTTCTTCCGGCCAGTCTTCTGAGGACCATGCCCGCGTGGTCCTTCAGCGCACGTGTGAAGACGTTACGGGCGAAGAACTTGTCCGGGTCCCGGTAATCCTCGGGTCCTCGCCCGGAGATGACCTGTTCGAGGTGGATGGCAAACTCGTTCGGGTCGAATGAGCGGCCTTCACGGACTTCTTTGCGCGGGGTTGCCACTTTGTACCAGGGTTCCATGGCCTGTTGCCCTCCGATGCTCGATTCGAGCTGTGCTCGGGACCTTGCGCCACTGTCTGCCCGCAAATCGGGCGATGGCCACCGGAGCTTAGTCCATTGCTTCCGTCAGCAGCCTACGGCGCACCTCCTCATACGTCTTCCGCGCCAGAGCCAGCCAATCGCGCGCCTCCTCTGGGCTCGGTTGCTCCTCACCGGGATAGCGGAAGCGTACGGCGAATTGTGTCAAATCGACCGCAGCGAGCAGCGCGGGGTCCAGGGTGTGATCGAGGGGAGCGCAGATGTCCAAGAGTCTGCCGATGTCGTGTGTGAGAGGGTACTTGACGCCATGCCATACGAGGAATCCCTTCAGCGCCTTTTCTGCGGCTTGCTGGGCATGGTAAAGAGCTTCCCCTACCAGCGGGGGCGTGTCACGCAGCGCCAGCTCTGCCACTCTAAGATCCCTGGTGGCCAGCCGTAGCCACTCCCGGGCCTCTTCAACGCGCAACGGCGGAGGCGTCATACTCCAGCCTTCCTTCGCGCAGCGCAATGGCAGGCAACGACATCAGCCAGTTGGAGCGTACCTCAAAGGTGCTGCGCCGGAACGGGATCACATCGATCGCTGCGGGGACACCCCGCAGCCGCTGATGGATCTGTCCGCCGATCACCTTTTCACGGGGCGCATCATCAGGCAGCACTACGACGAAATCGAGGTCGCTGTCCGGGCGGTCCTCGCCCCGCGCGGTAGAACCGATGAGGTAGACTCGTTCGGGCTGGTAGTACTCGACCAGGCGCCTCACGATCTCACGGATCGTATCTTCTCGCGTCATCGCCATATCCATTATCGCCCATCAGTTTCGATATGTGCTGCGCGGCCCGCGCAAACTCGGACTGGAGAGGACGGTGCTGGGCGCCGCCGCGCCTTGACCAGTTTGCCCGTGTCATTGCCGAGCCGGCAGATTCTCGCGCAAGGCCCATCAACCGCGCAGCTTGCCGGTGCGGTGGTCATCTTGGAGCGGCCTGGACCATTGCCTGGACCAGCCGCTTCTCCTGGGTACCGTCCGGATAAAGGGCGGAGAGGGCGTTGGCGAGCCGCAAGAAATCCGGGCTGCGCTCGATCTCGGCTTTGAGCATCGCGCGGAGGGCATTCGAGCGACCACTGGCCTGCAAGAGCATGGCGGCGTGGACGCGGTCCAGGGTGGTGGCCTCCCGGCGGGTGCGAAGGGCTTCGTCCGGGGCGGCCGCGCGGGCACGGCGGCCGCGCGGACGTATCTCGGGCACCGCGGCCAGCTCATCGAAGAGGAACTCAAGCTGTGTTGCGCCCGTTGGCGCGCGCTCGATGCGGTCTGCGGCGAGATCCGCGCCACCTTCCCCGAATAGCTGGGGCGCGCGCTCGCGGATGGGCAGAAGGCGGACAACGCCTTTGTTGGTTTCGATGATCCGGCCTTCCCAGTCCTTGAGGCGGATGCCCAGGGGCTGAGCAAACCGGCGGACAACATCGTAGATCAGGCTGAAGCCGGGCTTCTTCTTGCCGTTTTGGGGCTCTTGGTCGTCTTCTTCGGCTTCTTCGTCACTCTCGGGGCTTTGGTCGTCTGCTGCTGCGTGGTTGGTGGCTTGCAGGGTCCAGAGGAATAGTGCGGTGAGGCGGGCGTCTTCTTCGAGGACGCCGGCGGCGCTGTTGCGGGCGCGGGCTTCGGCGGTGCCCAGGATCTGCTCGAGCGCCGAGCGGCCCACCACCTCCCAGACCTTCTCGAGGAACTCGGGCAGCTTCACTTCGCGGCCTTCCGGCGTCTCGACTTTCGAGTGCCGACTGAAGATCTCCAGGGCGGGGCCGATGCAGGCGAAGACGAGGTCCGCGCCGCGGATGCCCTCGCTTTGCAGGCGCTCCATCCAGTCGCCGACCCGCCGGGGGAGTTCGCGGAGGACCTGGGTCCAGTCGCCGATGGGAACGTTGTGTGGGCGTGGGCGGCAGACGAGGTGGACGCTGGTGGCGAGGGCGGCCGACTCCTGCGACTGCAGCCTGCCGACCCGTTCAGTGGCAATTGGCCAAGATCCTGTTATCACCCAACCGCCTCGGATCATACCCGAGAGCAGAGCCTCCCAACCTTCAGTTGTTTTGTGGGCGAATACCACACAACCAACGCCGGCGTCCGTGAGCACGCGGCGCCCCTCTGTAAAGCTGGCTGCTATAGCTTTTTCAAAGAACTCACCATCTTTTCTTTTGCCATCCACCGTATATGATTGGTTCCAAACGCACTCTTCGAGCTTGGGCGTAAGCCCAGTCGCGGGGTCAGTGGACCAACCGTACCACGACAGGGCGCGCTTTAGCCAGACAAAGAAAAAGTCGGACAGATCAGCGTAGGGAATCGCGTCGTAGTAAGGCGGATCAGTAAACCAAATCGAGGCGGCCGAATCTGGCAGCGGAGACCTACTTGCATCTGCGCACTGGGAATGGCCGACGTGCTTGCCGCTTTGGGCCATCGACCTGATGGCGGCGACAACGGTCTGAAGACCTGCCCCAAACGAACCCGATGCATTTCCCAGCGGGCTCGCCTCTACAAATTCCCAGGTGTTGGCTAAGGCTTGCTTACTGAAGGTGCACGTGGCTTTTTCGAAGGTGAGATGCCAGCGTGTACCCACGCTGCCATAATCTGCTCTTTTGCTGAGGACTGCCGACAGGATTTCCAGGAGCGCTAGAACCTGAGGTTCGGCCGCTTCTTGCTTAGCCTGGAGAATTGCCTTGACGAAACCGACCAACGCCAGGAGTTGTCGACCGCTAAAGAGATCAGCAAAAGTCTGGACGCCATATCTCGTGACAGCCGAGAGGCCTCTGGCGTTCGGTGACGGGCGGGTTGGGTTCACGGGCTCTCTGGGGATAAACGAGACACCGGGGCGTACCTCTTGTCTTAAAAGGCGTTGTGCCTCGAGATTTGCTCGCCAAACGCTGTCGTAGTGAAGGTCGGTGGCATTTCTGTAATCACGTCGGCCCGAGTCGGCCTTCGACACAAAAACCGCAAGCAGCCGTGCGCCTCCAGTCCGGTTGCCTTTGTGGTCAAACAGTACGTTCGCTCCGCCTCGTTGGGCGGTCAATTGAGCCATGACACGGGCCGGGAGGAGCGTAGCCCTGCAACAGGGACATGTTGCCTTCGCGCCCCTTATGGTACCGGGCTGAACCTCACCGGGAGAGTTTGGCGAAAACACTTCGCATTCGATACGCGGCGGCCGATCTTGTGTGGCGATTACTGACAGTCGCAGTGCTCTAAGGCGATGTGGTTTCTTGCAGAGCCAAAGAGACCTAATCAGCGGAACCTCAGCGCCGCAGTTGGGCGTTTCGCATCGGACGGTCTTCGCCCACATGAAAGCGAGGGGGATCGCGCCGTCAGGATCTGGGGGATAGTACTCAGCCAAGTCTCGCTCGGCGGCCTTCTGCAACTGCTGACCCAGTTGGTCGATCGCCAATACAATGGCGGGACCCTGGCGAGGGATGTACTCCAATGCAATCTTGAGAATGAGGCAGGCCACTGGGTTCAGGTCGCTGGCGAAAGCCTCACAGCCCACGCGCAGCGCCTCCAGCGGAATCGAACCCCCGCCGGCGAACGGGTCCACCACCAGGGGTGGTTCGTCCGGGTAAGCGGCCCGGACGAGGCCGCGGGCGACTTCCAGGTACATGGGCTTGGCGGAGTTGTCCCAGTTGGCAAAGCTGCCGATGAACTCCAGAAGCTTCTTCCGGAGGGCGGCGTCGCCGTCGTCCAAGGGCCCCGCTGCCTTGGGCAGAAGTGCGCGTGCCTGTAGCTTGAAATCGTCCGGGCACAGCGATTCGCACGGATCGGGGAGGAGCAGGGCCATGAGCATGGCGCGGCACGCGGCGAGCGGCCGGCGCGCCCACCAGAGGTGCAAAGTGGATGGGTGTCCATGGCGGATCGATTTCTCCCTCACTGCATGCCGGGAGACAACTGCGATGGGGAAATCGACCTCGGCTAGGCGCTTGCAGTCAGTGGGAATCATGTTGGTCATGCGCTGTTCTGTTCCGGAGGTGCCGCTTGTACGCGGCGACCGCTTGGTCCACGTTGGCCGCTGAGAGTCGACGCACAAAGGCCACGACATCGTGGGAGTACTTCACCAGGCCTCCTTCAGCCGCCCGCCAACAGTATTGGGGCCTCGCCTTGACGTCGTATTGCCAGAGGACCGCCTGGAGCACGAAAGAGCTGAACTTCCTGTCATGGAGGTTGGCAAGTTGCTGCTCCACGTCACGTGTCCGGAGAGGATGTGTGACGTTTGGGTCGACTGGCCGCGTGACCACCAGGGGGGCGCCGCCAGCGTCCGGGGTCTGGACCCCGACAACCACGTCGGCTCTCTGGATCTTCTTGGTGGATTCGAGCTTGACGCGAAACACGGTCAGGAACCTGCCCGTATCTAGACCGGCATCTTCCAGTTCGTGTGTGATGTTCGCCAGTTGCGAGAGGAACCGGCGGATCGCGGGCCTGACGTTGCTGCCGTCCGGTCGATTCTGGGAAATGTACTGGATCGGGTCGATCGGAGGTTCCAATCCTAGCGGTAGAAGTTGCCAGGTGATTTCCTCGGCTAGCCGAATGCCAAAAACTTGTTCAAGAATTTCTTTGAGATTGATGATGCTGGTCTGGGCGAGAACGTAAATGACCGATCCGAAGCCCTGAGCGTTGTAGAAGTGCACCGCGTTGTCCCGGTACGCAGTCAGAAGCTCCAAGTTTCGCCTGACGGGGAGGGGAGGAATGGTCGTTGGAAACAGACTCTCCGCTTGACTCAGCGCGTCCTTCAGGGACAGAGTGCGGTATGGCTCCCCGCGCCTCTTGGGGTAGTAGATCGAGCGGCCGTTCTTGGACAGGACAGCCTTGAGAGCGAGTTCCCAGGCGTTCAGGAGGAGGATGATGAAGCACTCGTCGCGGTAGTCAATGCGGGGCTTGTTGTAAATCTCGACGGCGGCGAGAAGTGCACACTTGGCGTTGCGCATGAGGTGACGGTACGATCCCTTGTAGTTCATGACAACCACACGTCTGACGTGCCCTCTGCCGTGGATGACACCCCTGACATCAGGCAGTCGTAAGTCGCTGCCGCCAACAGCGGCCCAATCAATAGCGTACCGTGTGCCATTCGCATGGGCTGTGAAAGCTACGTCAGTTCTCGCACATCGAGGCGGTAGTGCTCTACCTTGGTGATTTCCTGCCAGGGGAAGCGGGCCGGGTCTTTGATTGGGGGCTGCAACTGGGGCTCGGCTTTGCAGTTGGTGACGACGTAGAGCCAGTAGCAGTCGCGGCGGTCCTCGGCGACCCGCCTCTCGTTGGGCGTCAGTAGCACGGCGCCGGTCTCGCGTCCAATTCCTTTGACCTCGATCAGGCGGAGTTCGCCGGAGTTGAGGTCGATGCTGGTGAGGTCGTAGCCGAGGTCCTTTTCGTGGACATCGTAGACGGTTCGCCCCTGGCTGCGCTCGTAGTCTTCGGCGACCCGCATGGCGATGAGTTCGACCTCGGGGTCGGGGCGGAGGCGGCGGATCTCGGGCTTGTCCTGGTCAGGGTGGGGCAGGACCAGGGCGCTGGCGATCAGCTCGACAGCCTGAAGGGTGAGAGACTTTTCACGCTCGAGTTCGGCGCGGCGGCGGTCGCGGCGCTGGAGCAACTCCTGGTGGCGGGCTTCCGCGTTGGCGAGAAGGCCCTTCGCCCCTTCATCGCCGCGCTGGAGGGCGTCGGCGAACTTGCCGATGGTCTCGTCGGCCTTCTGAAGAAGCTCGGTGAGGGAAAGCTCGACGTGGGCCGCGACGCGCTCGACCTCGGCCAAGCGTTCGTTGCGGACCTCCTCGAGAAACGGCTTGAGGGCGGTTTCGTGGAGCCATTGCTCGGGGGGCGGCTCGAAAGCGACGGATGGGAGGGGGTCGGGCAGGATGGCGGGAAGCAGGTTGCCGAGGACGGCGGGGTCCTGGAGGCGAGGCGGCTCGCCGGCGGCGAGTTCGAGGACGAAGAGGCGCTCGTGGACGACGTGTCCGAGGCCGTCCACGACGCGAGCCCGGTAGAAGTCGATGCGGGCGGGTTCGGGGTGGCTGAGGGAATAGAAGCAAGCACCCTGGCGGAAGCATTCCTGGCCGAGTTGGAGAATCTGAAGACGGACGGCCTCGAAGAGAGGATGGCCGGGGGTGACCCACTCGAAGCTCTGGGACTCGGCTGTGGCGCGGTCGGTGGAGCAGCGGGGGTAGCGGGCGGCGATGGGTCCGTAGCGCCAGTCTTGCTCGCGCTCGTGACGGCGGAGGGCGTTGGGCGTGACGCCGGCGATATCGAAGGTATGGGGGAGGTCCGGGAGGGGAAGCAGGTTCAGGGACACATAGATGGCGGAGTCGCGGAGGAAGCGGGCGATGGCCTCGGGGACGACGCGGCGCTCCTGGGCGCGGGCGCGGCGCTCGATGAGCATGTCGAGGTTCAGACTGCGGGTGGCGAGTCCTTCGAGAGCGTTCTGGCAGATGGAGCGGAAGCGCTCTTCCTGAACGTTGTGAAGAAGGCGGTCTTCGAGGTCGGCCTCGCCGAGCTTGCCGGCGTAGTAGTCGCGGAGGACCCGTTCGATGTGGGCAGCGGGGAGGATCTCGCCGATGACGTTGAAGACGGAATCGTCGTCGAGGGCGTCGCGGATCTCCTGAAGCTTCTCGTGGAGCTTGCGGAGGACCTGGCCTTCGATGGTGTTGGTGGCGACGAAGTTGAAGATGAGGCAGTCGTGAAGCTGGCCGTAGCGGTGGATGCGGCCCATGCGCTGCTCGAGGCGGTTGGGGTTCCAGGGGATGTCGTAGTTGAAGAGGATGTGGCAGCACTGAAGGTTGATGCCCTCGCCGGCGGCTTCGGTGGCGACCAGGATTTGAATGGCGGCGTCCTTGAACTGCTGCTCGGCGTGGAGGCGGGTGCCGGGCTGCTCCCGGTCGCCGGATTTCATTCCGCCGTGGATGAAGCCGACCTGGAAGCCCCAGTGGCGGAGGCGCTTGACGAGGGAGTCGAGGGTGTCTTTGAACTCGGTGAAGATGAGGAGGCGTTGCTGGGGATCTTCGTGGAAGCCGTGGCGTTCGAGGAGGCTCTTGAGGCGGGCGGGCTTGGCTTCGGCATCGGAGGCGGCGAGGTCTTGGGCGCGGCGGGCAAAGGTCTTGAGCTCGTCGATCTCCTGGCGAACCTGGGCCGGTTTGTCGGCGAGCGTGACGGAGGCGAGCTGCTCTTCGAGGCGCTCGCGGTCGGCGTCTTCCATCTCTTCGAGTTCGTCCGGGTCGGGGAAGGTGCGGAGGAAATCCGGGGGCAGCGCGCGGGTGATGTCCTGGGCGCGGCGGAGGCTGTCCTCGAGGCGGGCGGCGCGCTTTTCGAGAGAGCGCTGAAGGGCGAAGCTCGAGGAGGCGAGGCGGCGCTGGAACAGGGACATGAGGAAGCCGACGACGCGGGCGCGCGGATCATCGCCGAGGGCGGCAGCCCTGGCGCTTTCGCGTTTCACGAAGCGGGTGGTGTCGCGGTAAAGCTCGAACTCGGGTCCGTCGATGCGGAAGTCGGCGGTGTGGGGGATGCGGCGGGTGAAGATCTTGCGGCAGGCCCAGGCGCCGTCCGGCTGGCGATGGGGGAAGTGGACCATGGCTTCCTTGGTGCGGCGGAGGTAGAAAGGAGCGCGGCGGCGCTCCATGGCCTGGCGGATGGACTTCACGTCGGCGAAGACGTCGGCATCGAGCAGTTGGAGGAAGAAGGAGAAGTTGTCGGGGTCGCCGCGGTGGGGCGTGGCGGTGAGCAGCAGGATGTGGTCGGAGGTGTCGCGGAGCAGCTCGCCCAGGCGGTAGCGCTGGGTCTTGTGTTCGGGGTCGGAGGCGGACATGCGGTGGGCTTCGTCGATGATGACCAGTTGCCACTGGACCTGACGCAGACCGGGGAGGATGTCGGTTCGCTTGGCGAGGTCAAGGGAGGTGATGATCTGGGTGTGCTCGAGCCACTGGTTGACGCCGAACTGTTCCCGGATGTTGGTGCCCTTGAGGACGGTGAACTTCTCGTCGAACTTCTCCTTCATCTCGCGCTGCCACTGGAAGGTGAGGTTGGCCGGGCAGACGATGAGGATACGGTCGGCGAGACCGCGCAGGCTGAGCTCACGGATGAGGAGACCGGCCATGATGGTCTTGCCGGCGCCGGCATCATCGGCCAACAGGAAGCGGACGCGGGGAGTTTTGAGGAAGTAGTCGTAGACGGCCTCGAGTTGGTGTGGGAGGGGATCGATGCGGGAGATGGAAAGGGCGAAGTAGGGGTCGAACTCGTAAGCGATGCCGAGGGCGTAGGCCTGGAGGGCGAGGCGGAGCAGTTGCGGGTCGCCGTCGTAGGAGGGGACGGAGTCGAGTACACGGAGGAGATGTATTTCCTCCGGGCCGAGTGTGACTCGCCGGAATTTTTGCGAACGGCTACCGACCAAGCCGAGCACCCAGGCGCCGGGGCCGGCCTCGCGGACTGTCTCTACCTGCATCGGCTCGCTGAACAGCGGGCCGAGGAGGAGTTGACCTTCGCGGATAAGCGGACTATCAGGCATACGTGCCTGCTGGGGAAGTCCCTAGAGTGTACTTTAGCGGAATTGGGAGAGGAGTGGGGGGGATACAAGAATGGTGATTGAGTGTGCTGTCCCGGTTTTAGCCGCTCGACTGCCCCTCCAACAGCGCCCCCAGGATCCGCCCGGCGGCCTCCTTGCCGCGTGTGCCCACCTCCCCCACCGGGCCGACGCAGCTGGGGCAGCCCTCCTGGCAGGGGCAGGCGGCCAGCAGATCCCGCGCGTGCTCCAGCAGCTTGCCTTTCATCTCGAACAGCGGGGCGCTTAGCCCCACGCCGCCCGGGTAGTTGTCGTACAGGTACAGGTCCGGCTCGTAGGTCCTCAACCCCCCGGAGATATCCTCGCCCATCGCCACGCCCAGGTCATGCGGGTCCGACATCAGCAGGAAAGCGGCCACGCTCCGCAGCACGTTGCCCAGCCCGGTCAGCCCGTTCTGCTTCTCGGTCACCGGGAGATCCGTGAAGCCTTCCAGGAACGCCGCCGGGAAATGCAGCCAAAACGCGGTGGTGTGCATCTCTTGCTCGGGCATGGAGAGGTTGCCGGAACCCACGTTCTCCATGGTGTAGAACTTGACCTTCTTGAAACCCACGATCTGGCGGTTGACGCGCACTTCGCCGTGGAGCGCCCGCGCCGCGGCCACCGCCGCGGAGCCGAACTCCTGGAGCACCTTGACCTGGGTGTAGTCGATGGCGTCGGTGAAGTAGTCGCACTCGACCTGGCGAACGTAGGCCTTGCGGCCTTCGTAGTCGAAGCGCTCGACCTGGTACTGGCGGGCTTCGTGCAAGTAGATGGCCTTCTCGTGGAGCGCCGTCAAGGCCCAGGGAAAATCCACGTTGGCGATGGCCACCGGCTCGGCGGTCGTGTCGATCACCACGAAGTTGTCGCTGGAGATCGAACGCAGGCTGATGGCGTCCGCCGGGTAGGTGTCCGAGGTCCAGTGCCAGGCCCCGGCCGAATGATGCAGCAGGCCCAGCTCGTTCAAAAAGCCGCACAAGTCCGCCGTGGGATGCCCCCCGAACTTCTCGCCATCCCGAATGGGCAGCTCGAAAGCCGCGCACTTGAGATGATTGACCAGGATTTCGAGGTTGTCCGGATTGATCCGGGCGTGCTCCGGCGACTGGCCGAAGAAATACTCCGGGTGCTCGACGATGTACTGATCCAGAGGCGCGCTCGAAGCCACCAGGACCGCGGCCGAGGCCGCCGTCCGCCGCCCGGCGCGTCCGGCGCGCTGCCAGGTCGAGGCGATGGTTCCTGGGTACCCGGCCAGCACCGCGGCATCCAGGGAGCCTATGTCGATGCCCAGCTCCAGCGCGTTGGTGGCCACCACGCAGCGTATGTCGCCGTCCCGAAGCTGCCGCTCGATCTGGCGGCGCTCCCGCGGCAGGTAGCCGCCCCGATAGCCCCGCACTGCCTCCGGCGAACGGCGCGCCCAGGCGTCCTTCAGATAAGTCACCAGCAACTCTGTGGCCAGGCGGCTGTTGGCGAAGACCACCGTCTGCTGGTCGCGCTCCAGGAACTCCAGCGCCAGCCGCTTAGCCTCGTGCAGGTAGTTGCGCCGGATGCCGAGCTGGCGGTTCACCACCGGCGGGTTGTAGAAGATGAAGTACTTCTCGCCCACCGGGGCGCCGCTCTCGCCGATCAGCTCGAAAGGCTCTTCGGTGAGCGCTTCGGCCAGCTCGCGCGGATTGGCGATGGTGGCCGAGCAGGCGATGAACTGGGGCTTCGACCCGTAGAAGGCGCAGATCCGCTTGAGGCGGCGAATGATGTTGGCCAGATGGCTGCCGTAAACCCCGCGATAGTAGTGCAGCTCGTCGATAACGAAGTAGCTTAACTTCTCGAACGCCTTGGCCCAGCGGGTGTGGTGGGGCAGGATGCCGGTGTGCAGCATGTCGGGGTTGGTCAGCACCACGTTGGCGCGTTCGCGGATGGCCTTGCGGGCGTCCTGCGGCGTGTCGCCGTCGTAGGTAAAAGCCCGGATGCCGGCGCCCATGGCTTCGACTGTGCCGTGAAGCTCGTCCAACTGGTCTGCGGCCAGCGCCTTGGTGGGAAACAGGTACATGGCCCGCGCTTCCGGATCCTCCAGGAGGCGGTTCAGAACGGGCAGGTTGTAACAGAGCGTCTTGCCGCTGGCCGCAGGCGTCACCACCACCACGTTGTGACCCGCCGCGACCAGCTCGACAGCCCGTGCCTGGTGGCAGTACAGACGCTCGATACCCTGCCGCGAGAGCGCTTCGCGCAGCCGGGGAGGAATGAAGTCGGGAACCGGCGCGTACTGGCCCGGGCGGGCAGCCTGGTGATGCATGGTCCGGATGGGCGAGCTGGCATCCAGCTTCAGGGCCTGGAAGCGGGCTAGGGCGGCCTCCAGCCCGGGCTGGCGGGTTGGGGAGGAGATCTCCGGAAAGCCTAGGGTGAGGTTCTCGGGCATGCGTTTCGCCTTTTCTTTGCTCTAGTATAAGCTATGTTGACGGGGAAGAACAGGCGAAAATGCGGCCCCGCAATGCCTCAGCCTTGGGTGGGCTCACTGGATGGGGTTGCATGTGGGACATGCTTCAGCTTGTCGCGGCATAAGGTACCTGGACAACCTAAAGGTCATCCCACCCCCGAGGCTGAGGTATTGCGGGGCCGGAAGCTGTGAAGGAATCGGTCCAGCGGGCCGCGCGACAGGCCAAACGGCCTGTCCCACAATGCAGCCAGGGCGTCTGGCTATTCGTGGGACACGCGGTTTCGCCTGTCCGCCGATTCCTTCACAGCTTCCGGCCCCGACTACTCGCGCACGAACTCGTGCCGCTCGATAGTGGCGGCTATGATGTAGAGCTTGGCCCGGCTGCCGGGGTCGGAGTAGCTGCCCTCGTACCGCAGGATCTTGCCCAGGCAGTGCAGCGCGGCCCCCTCGGGCGAGCTTGAAGTCGGCGGCAAAGCGACGGTGTACTCGATGGATTCGCCGACCTCGACCCAGTGGTCAGCGGCCAGCAACACACCTCGCGAGCCCATGTTCACCGTCTCGCCGGTGCCGGAAAGCCCGGTGGCCCCTGCCCGCACGATGCGGACAGGCAGGCGCAGTGGAAACCTTTGAGTACGCCGTTGCTCGATCACGTGGGGCTTATCCAATCTATTCCGAGAACACACGCCAGGTCAATAGGCGGACGCCATTTTCCCGGAATTATGGTCCTGGTACTACCCCGCCAGGGTACCGGTGCCCCGGATGCTACAATGGTGGGCCGGACCTGCTGGTGCGTAAGACGGTTGAAGTAGTCCTGGGTTTCCTCCTGATCGTCGTCGGGCTGATCCTGGCCATACCCGGCATCCCGGGCCCCGGTTTGGCCTTGGTCGCCCTGGGGCTGGTCCTGCTGAGCGCTCACTACCACTGGGCCCGGCGAGCGCTGGAGTGGGCCAAAGGCAAGCTGGATGCCCTGCGCGCCAAAAAGCGACAATAGAATCGGGGCCTTTTAGCCTCCACCCGTCATGCTCGACCGTATCAGCGTCCACGGCGCCCGCCAGCACAACCTCAACCATATCGACGTGGAGATCCCCCGCCACAGCCTCACCGTGATCACCGGGTTGAGCGGCTCGGGCAAGTCCTCGCTGGCCTTCGACACGCTTTACGCCGAGGGGCAACGGCGCTACGTGGAGACGCTGTCCCCCTACGCGCGGCAGTTCCTGGACCAGATGGAGCGGCCGGAGGTGGACTCGATCGACGGGCTCAGTCCCGCCATCTCCATCGAGCAGCGCACCATCAACCGCAGCCCCCGCTCGACGGTCGGCACCATTACGGAGATCTACGACTACCTGCGGCTGCTGTGGGCCTCCATCGGGACGCCGCACTGCCCGGAGTGCGGCCTGGAGATCTCCCGGCAGACCGCCGGGCAGATCCTCCAGCAGATCGTGACGCTCCGGCAGGACGCCCGCGTGATGATTCTGGCGCCCGTGGTGCGGGGCCGCAAGGGGGAGTACCGCAAGGACCTGGAGAAACTGGCCCGCCAGGGTTTCGTGCGCGCTCGTATCGACGGCGTGTTGCGCTCGCTGGACGAGCCCATCGTCCTGGACCGCCGCCGCAACCACACTATCGAGGTGGTGGTGGACCGCCTGCTGGTCAAGCCGGGCCTGGAGAAGCGGCTGGAGGCCTCGATCGAGACCGCCGGCAAGCTCGCCGGAGGATTGATTGTGGTGGCCGTGGTGAACGGCGAGGAGCGGCTGTACTCGCTCAAGCTGGCTTGCCCGAACTGCGGAACCAGCGTCCCGGCGCTGGAGCCCCGCTCGTTCTCCTTCAACAGCCCGTATGGCGCCTGCGAGGCTTGCGCCGGGCTGGGCAGCAAATGGAGGTTCGACCCGGCCAAGATCATCGTCGATTCCGCGAAGCCGCTGCTGGAGGGCGGCCTGGGCCCCGGGGCCGGCTCGACCCACCTTCAGCACCGGCTCAGCGAGGCGGCGCGCCGGGCGCGGGTCGAGCTGGGGCGGCCCTTCGAGCAGCTTCCCGAGGCCGCGCAGCAGAGGCTGATCTACGGCGGCAGCGGTTTCCCGGGCCTGCTGGAGTTGCTGGAGGAAACCTACGCGCAGGCCCCGGAGGACTACCGGGAGTGGCTGCTCGATTACATGTCTCCGCTCACCTGCCCGGCCTGCCGGGGCCAGCGGCTGCGGCCCAGCAGCCTGGCGGTTCAGGTCCAGGGACTCTCCATCGCCGGGTTCACGGCCCTGCCGGTGGCGCGGGCCTTGCCGGTAATCGAGGGCTGGCAGTTCAGCCCGCGCGAACTGGAGATCGCCGCGCGCATCCTGGAGGAGATACGCCACCGCCTGCAGTTTCTGGTTGCGGTCGGGCTGGACTACCTCAGCCTGGACCGTTCGGCGGCGACGCTGGCCGGGGGCGAGGCGCAGCGCATCCGCCTGGCCACGCAGATTGGCTCGCGGCTGCGGGGCGTGCTGTACGTGCTGGATGAGCCCTCGATCGGCCTGCACGCGCGCGATAACCAGCGCCTGCTGGACGCCCTGGCTCGCCTGCGCGACATGGGCAACACGGTCCTGGTAGTCGAGCACGACGAGGAGACCATTCGTCGCGCCGATTACGTGATCGACCTCGGGCCGGGGGCCGGCCGGCTGGGCGGGAACCTGGTGGCCTGCGGCGCGCCCCGCGACGTCATCGCCAACCCGGCTTCCTTGACGGGCCGGTATCTGTCCGGCGCCTGCTCCATCCCCACCCCCGCCCGGCGCCGCGCGGGCAACGCCAAGAAGCTGGTAGTGCGCGGCGCGCGCCAGCACAACCTCAAGAACCTCACCGTCGAGTTTCCCCTGGGCCTCCTCACGGTGGTTACCGGGGTGTCCGGCAGCGGCAAATCGACGCTGGTCAATGACATCATCTACCGCGCCCTGATGCGCGCCCTGCACGGCTCCCGCCAGGAGCCGGGCGCGCACGACGCTCTCGACGGCCTCGAACACATCGACAAGGTCATCGATATCGACCAGAGCCCCATCGGCCGCACGCCCCGCTCCAACCCGGCCACTTACACCGGCGCCTTCACGCCCATCCGCGACCTGTACGCCCTGCTGCCGGAGTCCCGCGAACGGGGCTACAAGCCGGGCCGGTTCAGCTTCAACGTCAAGGGCGGCCGCTGCGAGGCTTGCGAAGGCGACGGATTGAAGCGTATCGAGATGAGTTTCCTGCCCGACGTCTATGTCACCTGCGACCTCTGCCGGGGACGCCGCTACAACCATGAGACACTCCAGGTAAAATACAAGGGCTACTCGATCGCCGACTTATTGGAGGCCACCGTCGAAGAAGTCTTGACCGCGCTCGAGAACATCCCGCAGATCCAGGCCAAGCTGCAGACCCTGGCCGACGTGGGCCTGGGCTACATCCACCTGGGCCAGTCCGCGACCACGCTCTCGGGCGGCGAGGCGCAGCGCATCAAGCTGGCTCGGGAGCTCAGCCGTCGGCAGACCGGGCGCACTTTCTACATCCTCGACGAGCCCACCACCGGCCTGCACTTCGACGACATCAAGAAGCTGCTGGACGTGCTTCAGCGCCTGGTGGACCTGGGCAACACCGTGGTGGTCATCGAGCACCAGCTTGATGTCGTCAAGACCGCCGACTGGATCATCGACTTGGGGCCGGAGGGCGGCGAGGCTGGCGGCTACCTGGTGGCGGCGGGCGCGCCCGAGCAGGTCATTCGCAGCCGGAAGAGCTACACCGGCCAGGCGCTCAGGAAGGTACTCCGGGGCTGAATTCTGTGAGCAGATACGACAAGCGACCTTTGGACTTCGCCGGGCTGAGGACGGTGCCGCTCAAGGTGCGGGGCGGCAAAGTGCGCGTCGAAGATTTTGCGGCGCCCTACCGGAAAGGCGCGGGCTTCCGCGGCTGGCTCGAGGCCCTGCCCGGCATTCTGGCCGGGGAATCCTTCCGGGCCCTCCTCGACGCGCTGGCTGCGGCGCGCGCCGCGGGTAAGCCCGTTCTCTGGGGTCTGGGCGGGCATGTCATCAAATGCGGGCTCGCCCCGGTGCTCCTCGACCTGCTCCGTCGCGGCTACGCCACGGCCTTCGCTCTCAACGGCGCGGCCGCCATACACGATTTCGAGATTGCCCTGGCGGGCCAGACCAGCGAAGACGTCGAGGCGGTCCTCCCCGACGGGCGCTTCGGCGCGGCGGAGGAAACCGGCTTCGAGATGAACCAAGCCGTCGCCCAAGGTGTGCGGGACGGAATCGGCCTGGGAGAGGCGCTGGGACGCCGCCTGGAGGAGATTGCCGACCCGCGCTTCGCCCCCTTCAGCCTGCTGCTGGGCGCTTGGCGCGCCTCCGTTCCTGTCACCGTCCACGTGGCCGTGGGCACGGACACGCCGCACACTCATCCCGCGGCCGACCCTGCCGCCCTGGGGCAGGCCACGCATCACGACTTCCGGCTGTTCTGCGCCTTGGTCGCCGAACTGGGCGGCGGGGGGGTCTACCTCAACGTGGGATCGGCAGTGGTGCTGCCGGAGGTTTTCTTGAAGGCCGTGTCGGCGGTCCGGAACCTGGGCCACCGGCTGGCGGATTTTACCACGGCGAACCTGGATTTCCTCCAGCATTACCGGCCCAGGGTCAACGTGGTGGAAAGGCCGCACGCCCAGGCAGGCGGGCGCGGGATCTCGCTGACCGGGCACCATGAGCTGATGCTGCCGCTGCTGGCGGCGGCGCTGATCGAGCGGGACTCATGAACGAGGAGCCCCAGAGCGTTCCCCTGTCGCCGCCGGAGAAGTACCCGTTTTGGACCTATCGTGACGTGCTGGTTCTGGGCGCGCTGGCGGTGCCTTTACTGGCCATCTCGATTGGGCTGGTCGGGGGTGTGACCTGGGCGGTGGGCTGGAAACCCGCGGCCAAGGCGGCGCCGCTGCTGATCTCGCAATTCATCTTCTACTCGCTGTGGCTGGCCTTCCTGTACGCTTGGTTCAAGGTTCGTTATGGCCGTCCCTTCTGGCGCTCGCTGGCCTGGGCGGCGCCGCAGCACGGGCTGTTCGGCAGTTTCGTCTGGGGGATCTTCACCGCCGTCTTCGTCATCACCTTCGGCGCGCTGCTCGGGCCGCCGCAGACTGAGATGCCGCTGGTAGACCTGCTGCGCGACCGGTCTAGCCTCATCTGGATGGGGGTGTTTGCCATCACCCTGGGGCCGCTCTGGGAGGAACTGGCCTTCCGCGGGTTCCTGCTGCCGCTGCTGATGCGGTCGCTGAGGGCCATCCCGGGCATCCTGCTGACCGCCATGATCTTCGCCGGGATGCACGGCCCCGAGTACGCCTGGTCCTGGAAACACCTGGTGCTGGTGAGCGCGGCCGGCGTGGCTTTCGGCTGGATGCGCTACCGCTCGGGCTCGACCGCCATGGCTACCGTGATGCACTCCGGCTACAACTTGGTCTTTTTCCTCGGGATGGTGTGGCAGAAGTTCCCGCAGAAGTGAGGGAGACAGGGGACAGGAGTCAGAGGGGAAATGATCGAGACTATCCGCTGGACGGAAGAAGGTGTGGTCATGATCGATCAGACCCGCCTGCCCGGCGAAGAGGTGTACGTTACCTGCCGGGACCACCACGAGGTGGCCGAGGCGATCCGCCGCATGGTGATCCGCGGGGCGCCGGCCATCGGGGTGGCGGCGGCGATGGGCGTGGCGCTGGGCGTGTGCCGCTCCGCGGATCCGGAGGTGGACTTCGAGAGCATTTGTGAGACCCTGAGCGCGACGCGCCCTACGGCGGTCAACCTCTTCTGGGCCCTCGCGCGGATGCGGCAGGTGTTCGCCGCCCTGCGAGGTCGCCCGGCCTCCGAGATCCGCGCCCGCCTGGTCGAGGAAGCCGAGCGGCTGTGCCGGGAGGACATCGCCGTCAACGAAGCCATCGGCCGCAATGGCGCCCCGCTCATTCCCGACGGCAAGACCGTGCTCACCCACTGCAACGCCGGCGCTCTGGCCACCGCGGGCTACGGCACGGCCCTGGGAGTCATCCGCGCCGCCTTCGCCGCCGGCAAGCGGCTCGACGTGATGGCCGATGAAACCCGTCCTTTTCTCCAGGGCGCCCGGCTGACCGCCTGGGAACTCCAGCGGGACGGCATCCCGGTGACCCTCATCACGGACAACATGGCCGGGCATTTCTTGAAGTCGGGCCGCATCGGGTGCGTGATAGTGGGCGCCGACCGCATTGCCGCCAACGGCGACGTAGCCAACAAGATCGGCACTTACTCGCTGGCCGTGCTGGCCCAGGAGAACCGCGTGCCCTTCTATGTCGCCGCCCCGGTCTCCACGCTGGACTTGACGCTGGCCTCAGGCGATGAGATCCCCATCGAGCAGCGCTCGCCCGAGGAAGTGACCCACGTCTTCGGCGTCCGCGTGGCCCCAGAGGGGGTGGCGGCGGAGAATCCCGCCTTCGACGTCACCCCCCACCGCCTGGTCGGAGCCATCATCACCGAGCACGGCGTGGCGCGGGAGCCGTATCAGGAGTCGCTGCGGGGGCTGGCGGAAGGGGGGAACCCGTGACCGCCCGCCAAGGCGGCCACGCCGAACAGCCCACAGGACGAAACGCTACCGGCGCCGCAACCGGAGCCCAGCTACCAGCAGCAAGCCCGCCCCGAGCAGCACGAGCGTGCCGGGCTCGGGAATCGCGCTGGTGTAGTCCACCGTCAGCCGCACCATCGCGCTGTCGGCAGCGCCGCCATAGTGCCAGGAAGTGTAGGTGTACGGATACACGTCCTCCGTCGTGCCCACCAGGTGCAAGCCAAACCAGCCGGCGCCCGCACCCACCCGCGCGCTCAGCAGACCCGTCACGTCCACGCTCTGATCGTCCTGCGCAAGCGTGCTGAAGCCCACTGTGCCCAGGTTGTCGGGCGGCGTGTAGTAGAAACCCAGGGTGCCGTTGGCGGTGAAGGACGTTGCCGTCACGGTTTGCACGGCGTTATCGTCGAGTGTCTTGAAGGTGAGCACCGCGCTGTTGATCGTGGAACCGGTCAAGGCGGAGATGCCAACCTGAAGGATGACGCGGGAGTAGTCCACGCTTTCCAACCCGAACAGGTGCACAAACGACGGGGGGTTCCCCGACTCCACTCCATACAGGCCGACGAAACCGGTTCCCGAATAGGTGTCGGCGGTGTTGGGGTTGGTGTACCCCGGGAAAGTCCCGATGTCCTGAATGGTGTAGACGATGACCCCCGCGGGAGCAGCCACCGTCAGGATGAGGAGTGCTACCGCGAGCCTCAACTGTGGACGCATCTTGAACCTGCCTCTGAATTGACTCTATGAACCACGCCAGTCTATCAGACGAGGCTGTGGCTGTCAAGCGGGCTGGTGGCGGCTGTTTTGCTGTCCAGGCACATGGTGACCCACCCCGGCTGAGGAGGTAGGGGAGTCTTCGGCGTGCCGGTGACGCCCACGGGCGTGGCGGGCGCGCAGGCCATGAAGTCGTGTGTGCCCGGAGCCCGCGCCATGCGCGATCACGAGGCACTCAGCGCAAGGTCCTCGGGGCAGCTCGCAGGTTTCCGCGCCCTGCGCGTGGTGAGAGACCGGTGCGCGACATGAATGTGACGGCTACGGCGCATTGTGACGAAAGCGGGGGAATCCCAGCGTAGTGGTACGCAAGCACGATGTGGCGCGGCCTTCAGGCTGCCGGGTCGAGACTTCCGCTTGCGGAGCCCCCGGTACGGGTCCGTTCCGGACGTGCCGGGCGTCTCGACCCTTGATGTCGGCATGAGTGCCGACACGGCAGGCCAGGGGCCTGCGCCACCAGAGGGTTCCAAGCATTTTCCTCGCCTCTGCCCAAATCCTGCCCCGGAGCGGCAGTTGGAAGTCTCGGCACGGCAGGCGGGAGTACCCGCGCCACGGTAGGCCTCACGTACACGTCGCGCACCCGTGAGAGACTTCTTCGCCGATCAGGTGAGTCCGGGTATGCTACTCTGCGAAGAACTGCTGGCCATGAGATCGAGTCCGGTGGACGACGCCGCGGTTCAGCGGGGGCTGCGAAGGGCGGAGCGCCTGCTGGCGCCCCTGGTCGATCTCTGCATTCGGCAGGCTCCGGCGCGGCTGCCTGACGAGGGATCGCGGTGACGGCCCGACTCGCCACGCCCGCGGACGCCGCTGCCGTTGCCCGCATCTACAACCAGGGCATCGCCGAGCGCAACGCCACCTTCGAGACCCGCCTGCGCTCGGAGGAAGAGGTGCGGGCCTGGTTCGATGGCCGGCATCCGATTGTTGTGGTGGAGCAAGAGGGCGAGGTCATCGCCTTCGCCGCCACCTTTGCCTACAGCCCTCGCGCGTGCTACGCGGGCATTGCGGAGGTTTCCCTCTACGTCGAGCGCGGCGCCCGCAGGCGCGGCGCCGGCCGCCTGGCCGTGACGGAGCTGCTCGACGCCGCCGAGGCGGCCGGCTTCTGGAAGCTGGTCTCGCGCATCTTCACGGACAACCTGGCCAGCCGTCGGGTGGCCCAGATGTTGGGCTTCCGCGAAGTGGGCATCTATGAGAAGCACGGCTGTCTGGACGGCGTCTGGCGTGATGTGGTGATCATCGAGCGGCTGCTCCCGGCGAACCTGAGAACTTAGCCGCCCGCCGGCGGCCTGGCCCCCCTGCGCTCGCACAGCCGGATCAGCAGCCATAGGAACAGAAACAAGCCCAGGGCCACGCCGGCCAGCTCCCAGGCGTGACCGTGCAGGTATTCAAGCGAATGCTCGCCGACTTGCGCCGCCAGGTAGGCTTCTCCGAAATACCTGGGGAGGCGCCCAACTAGGGTAACCAACAGGAATGCCAGCGGGCTGATTCCCAGAGCCCCGGCGCACAACACGAAGACTTTCAGCGGCAGGGGCACCGGAACCAGGGTGGGGATAAACACCGTCAGCAAGCCATAGCGCTGGAACCAAGCTCGGAACTTCTTGCCCCGGCCGGACTGGATGCGCCGGTCCAGATATGCTTCCCCGCCTTTGCGGCCCAGGTAGAAGAGGACCATCGAGCCTATGAGCGAGCCGAGCGTCCCCAGCGCCGCGCACAGGTAACCCGTGCGGGCGTCGGCCGCGGCCACCAGCAGCAGGAGCACATCCGTGCCCTCCGGGAAGGGGACTCCGGCGGAATCCACCAGCGCGAGCAGGAAGACGCCCGGCGGTCCCCAGGACAGCAGAGTGCCGGCCAAGCTGCGCAAGAAGTTCATCCCGGGCTTATCCTGGGTATCCTATCAGATGTACCGAGGGCGGGCCGGAATGCAATGCGGCCCGGCTATTGCTTATGGCGCAACCATTTCGGCTGGATGGAAAAACGGCGCTCATCACCGGGGCGGCGAGCGGCATCGGCGAGGCCACCGCGCGGGTCTTCTCCCAGGCGGGCGCGGCCGTGCTGATCCTGGATATCCACGGCGAGCGCGCCGAAGCCCTGGCGCGGGAGTTGCCGCAGGCGCGTGCGCTGGTCTGCGACATCACCCGGGAAGAAGAGGTCAAGCAGGCCCTCGGGCGAATCGACGCCCTGGACGTGCTGGTCAACAACGCCGGCATCGGCATGGTGGGCAGCATCGAGGAAACGGAGGCGGAGGACTTCCGCCGCCTCCTCCGGGTCAACGTCGAGGGCATGTACCTGGTGACAAGGCACGCTTTGCCTATGCTGGTGGCCGCACGCGGCGCGATCGTCAACATCGGCTCGGTGGCCGGGCTGGTCGGCGTCAAGCGGCGCTTCGCTTACTGCGCCACCAAGGGCGCCGTAGTGGCCATGACGCGGCAGCTCGCCATCGACTACCCGACTCAGCTCCGGGTCAACTGCATTTGCCCGGGCACGGTGGACACCCCTTTCGTCGAGGCCTACCTGGAGAAGTACCACCAGCACGAGAAGGAGAAGGTCCGCGCGGAATTGAACCTCCGCCAGCCGGTGGGGCGGCTGGGGCGGCCGGAGGAGATCGCGCACCTGGCGCTTTACCTTAGCTCGCCGGAGGCCGGCTTCGTCACGGGCTCGGTCATGACCATCGACGGCGGGTGGACTGCGGCTTGACATAGCCGCCGTAATGCCCGAAAATGGCATTGACTGCCCGTTTGACGGCGGTCGCGAAACGGAAAGGCACTAAAACATCAGGTAAGCTGAATGTTTTTTGCGTTCTCTCAACCGGCGCGCGGGCGGGCCAGTTACGACATCTTCTTCGCGTTGGCTGCCGGGCTGCTGATCACCGGCGCGGCTTCCGCCACTCCCCCTGCCAAGCCCGGTCCCCAGCAAGCGGCGGCCAAGCCCGCGACGAAGAAGCTGTCCGCCAGCGCCCCCAGAAAGACCGGTGCGGCCTCTCGCCGCCCGGTGCGGCGAGTTCGTCCCAGCCGCTGGACCGAGCCCACCTACGCGGACTCGACCATCGGCGACGCGGTAGACGGCGAGGACCTGACGGTGCGCCGGGCTGCGGTCGAGGCGCTGGGCCAGTACAACGGGACGGTGGTGGCGGTGGATTCGACCACCGGGCGCGTCCTCACCATGGTCAACCAGAAGGTGGCGCTGACCAGCGGCTTCACGCCCTGCTCGACGGTGAAGGTCGCCGTGGCGCTGGCCGCGCTGAGCGAAGGCGTCATCGGCCGCAACACCCTGGTGCGGCTCGCCCGCCGCACCAGCATGGACCTGACCGAGGCCCTGGCGCACTCTAACAACCCCTACTTCGCCCGGTTGGGCGAGAAACTGGGGTTCGAGCGGCTGGGTTACTACGCGCGGCTGTTCGGGCTGGGCGAGAAGGCGGGCCTGAACATCCGCGGGGAGCAGGCGGGCGTCTTTCCGGATGCGCCTCCCAAGGAAGGCGGCGTGGGCCTGCTGGCCAGCTTCGGAATGGGCGTCTCGCTCACCCCGCTGCAACTGGCGGCGTTCCTGGCAGCCGTTTCCAACGGCGGCACTCTTTACTACCTCCAGTATCCGGAGAACCAGCAGGCGGTCGAACAGTTCGTCCCGCGCGTCAAGCGGCGCCTGGACATCGCGCGCTGGGTTCCCGACATCAAGCCCGGCCTGATCGGCGCGGTCGAATACGGCACCGCTCGCAGGGCCGCTCTCAACCCGGAGGCGCCCATCTGCGGCAAGACCGGCACCTGCACCGGGGGCACCACTCACTTGGGCTGGTTCGGGGCCTTCAACGACTTCGGCCAGACCAAACTGGTAGTGGTGGTGCTGATGACCGGCGGCCGGGGTGTCAGCGGGCCGACGGCCGCCGAAATCGCCGGAGCGGTCTACCGTCGCCTGGACGAGCAACGCTACTTCGCCAGCCGCCCGTTGTTTTCGCCGGCGCTCCTGCTGGCGCGGTAGGGAGTCGGGCATGCCCGACCCCTACGCTATCCCTTCCGGCTCGAATACTTGTTAAGCGTCGCGAGAAATTCGGCCGCGGCCGCCGGCGCGTTCACCTTGCCTTGAATGATCTCGCGGTTCTCCAGGGTCTTGCCGTACAGCGCGCGGTTGACGCTCAGGTCCTGGCGCAGCGTGGCGCCGGAGAGCGACAGGCCGGCAAAGGCGCCGCGCGAGCGGGACCAATACAGAATCTCGGCCGTCATGTAAGCGTCGGTCTGCGCGGCGGCCTCCCGTCCCACCGGGCCGCCGGCCACCGCCGCTTCTCCGCCCAGGGTGAACTTGCTGGAGAGCAGGCGGTCAGCGCCGCGCTGGTTCATCACCAGCATGATGACGTCGGTCTCGGCGCCGCCGAGCTGGAGACCGAAACTGCCGCCTTCGATGCGCACCGCGGCCGGCGCGCTCCAGCCCGGCCCCCCGGTGGCGCGGCACACCACGAAACCCCTGCCGTACCTGGCGCCGAAGATGAACGCTCCCTTCTTCAGGCCCGGGATCACCACTACACACTGGGCCTTGTCGAGCAGCCCTTGGGGGATGCTCTTATCGGGCGTATCCATGGCCTCGCGGAAAACCACCGTGGCCCGGTTGAGCCGCTCGACATCGGGCGGATCCTTGGCGGCGAGCAGTCCCGCAGCCGCCACTACAATCGTCACACCTAACAATGCCCTCATGCCCGAAATCGTATCATATATGGGAGGCCGGGCGCCCCTCCGCCTCAGGGAACAGATGGACGGGGAATGGCGTACTGATCTAGTAGAGGCGCAGATGCCTTACTGCTCCAGTTGCGGCAGCCAAGCCAGCGACGGCGACCTGTATTGCCGAAGCTGCGGGGCCCGCCAGTCGGCGGCCCGCGCGGCCGGCGACGCTCTCTCCTCCCTGAGCCCGCGAACCGCTTCGCTGCTCTGCTACATCCCGTTTGTCGGCTGGATTCTCGCCATTGTCGTGCTGGCCTCCGAGAGGTTCCGCGCCGACCGCACGGTGCGCTTCCACGCCTTCCAGGGGTTGTATCTGTTTGTGGCCTGGCTGATCGTCCACTGGGTGATCGCGCCCCTCTCCTTCCTGCACAGGGCGCGATACTTCGACTTCGGTGACCTGTTTGAGCTGGCCATGATCGGCGTCGGGATCTTCATGCTCATCAAGGTCAGCCAGGGCCAGAACTTCTCCCTGCCCATCCTGGGCGAACTGGCCGAGAAGTCGGTCTCCGAGAGCTAGCAGCAATCTGCGGCGAAGTCGAGTAGACTCAACCCGGAGGTGCTGTTATGTGTCGCACTTTAGTTCTGTTGGCGGCGGCCGCGGTTGCGCTGCCGCTCTGGGCGGAGCCCAACTTCACCATTCTGTTGCCGGAGCGAACCCGGCTGCTGGAGGACCAGCGGCTGGATATCGTCATCGAAGCCCGCAACCTGACCGGTCTGACCGGGCTGCATGTGGTGGCCAACAACCGCGACGTGACGGACCGCTTCAAGGGGCCGTTCCAGGTGGACCTGGACTGTGACGGCCGCCCCGACGCGGTCTTTCGCGCGGACCTGGTCAGCTTCCCGGATCCGGGCTGGGTGCGTCTGGTGGCGACCACCCGGCACGCCGGCGGCGAGGCCCACGATATCAAGGACATCCAGGTCATCCCGTTCCGTCCGGGCAGGCCGGCCCGCAACATCGTTCTGCTGATCGGCGATGGCATGGGCACGAGCTTTCGGGACGCGGCGCGCATAATCTCCCGCAGCGTTGAAACCCTGCCCGGCGTGCCCGGCCTCCGCGAGGGGTTCTATGACCGCCTGCTGGAGATGGATCAGATGCCGGTGAGCGGGATGGTCATGAACCACTCCACCGGGCGGGTGATCCCCGACTCCTCCGCAGCCGCCACCGCCTGGGCCGTGGGTAACAAGACCGTGGACGCCTCGCTTTCGGCCTTGGGCGACGGCACCGACTGCGCCTGGGATAGCGGTGTCAACGCCGCCAACATTGCCGCGGCCCGCGACAACCCGCGTGTGGAGACGCTTTGGGAGTACCTCAAGCGTAAGTACAACTACCGCACCGGCGTGGTGACCACTTCGAACGTCACCGACGCCACCCCAGCGGCGCACGGCGCGCACCACGGCTCCCGCGACGCCAGCTTCGATATCTCCTTGCAGTATCTGGAGAATCCGTTCCTGGGCGGCCAGCCGGTCTTCGACGTGCTCCTGGGCGGCGGCAAGGAGGATTTCGACGCGGACATCCGTCCCGACAAGCGGGACCTGGTGACGGAGTTTCAGGCGCGGGGATACCAGTTCGTGAAAACCGCCGCCGAACTGCGGGGCGTGGGTGTGACCGCGAGCAAGCTGCTAGGCCTGTTTCGGCGACCGAACTCCGTGGGTCTGCACAGCAGCGGCATACGCCCCTCCTCTCGCGGAACCATGGAGACGGCCTACGACAAGCTGCGCCTGACCCGCCCGGGCAGCGAGCCGCTGCCCAACATGGGCACTTGGACCGACCAGCCCTTCCTGGACCTGATGACTCAGAAGGCCATCGAGGTTCTGGCCGGGCCTAACCGCGATCAGCCCTACATTCTGATGGTGGAGTCCGCCCTGATCGACAAGCAGGCCCACTCGAACCACGCGGCCGGGGCGCTCTGGGACGTCATTGAGCTGGACAAGGCGGTGGGGGCGGCTCGCGCCTGGGCCAGGGCCCGTAGGCTCAGCGACACCTTGGTGATCGTCACCGCCGACCACGACACCGGCGGGATGGTCATCGTGGGACTGACCGAGATCTCCGACGCGGACCTGGCAGACCGCACCGCCACGGGCACGTTCACCCTTAACCCCGGTGTGGGTCAGCAGACGATCACGGCGTATAAGGACATCAACACCAACGTGCGCGCCATCGTCAACTACGCCAGCAGCGGCCCGCCGGCCGCGGTCAACGGCAGGATCTACGATACGGACGGTTTCCCTGATTACATCGATGCCGACGGCGACGGCTTCCCCGAGAACCGTCGGGTGGTCGACAAGGGCCGCTTCCGGCTGTCAGTCGGCTTCCGCAGCGGCAACCACGCCGGGCATTCCTTGCCGCTGACCGCGGAAGGCGTCGGGGCCTTCCTGTTCACCGGCTACATGGACCAGACCGACATCTTCTTCAAGATGGCGACGGTGCTGACGGGTGAGACCGCGGACGCGGACGAGCTGCTGAACAACTTGCTCGTCAATCCAGGCTACCCGCGGACGTTCGGGAAGTGACGGGGCGCCCGCGGCGTCCTTAAACCCGTCGCCGCGGGGGATATGGGGAGCGCTCGGAGGCCAGCACCCGCACGGGCTCAGCGGTAATCAGCGAGGCTGGCAGCGTGGCCTTCAGCGGCTCCAGCGTGGTTTGCGGGCGGAAGGGCAGCGCGGCCACCATTCGGTCCCCGGCCCAGATCTGGTAGGAGCGGATAGGCTCGGCTGCGGCTACCGCGGCATTCCAACTGACGGTGACGCGCTCGCCGTCCCGCTCGACCTTGACGTTGGTGGGTTGCACGAGCCCCTGCGAGCGCTGCTGGTAGTAGTTGGTGTCGGCGCCGTGCAGCGCGGCGACCTGCGCTTCGATCCGCAGCAACTCGAATGGGGAGGCCGGATCCTGTTGTGAAGCCGTCAGGTTGGCCAGCAACTGATCGGCTTGCGGGTTTGTCCGGTCGATCTGGCCGGTCCCCACGATAGCCACCGTCACGCCCGGTATGGATATCGGGTAGCGGATCAAGTCCGCCGACGGCACTCCGCCCGGTACGCCCACCGTGAAGACCACGTTTGCGTTGCTGCCCGCGTAGACATAGCCTTGCGCGAACAGCTTCATGGCGATCACGCCCATGTCGCGCGCCACGGCCACCGGGATGACGTTGTTCTGGTTGGGCAGGTACTGCCGGTCATTGGCGTTGAGCACCGTCAGCAGAGTGTCGAGAATGTGCTCGCTGTCCCGCTGGATGCAGGGGGTCATGACCGGCGAGTTGTGCCCGGTCACCCCGATGTGCCGGATCCAGCGGCGGCCTTCCGGGTTCAGCCCCGTGACATTGGCGCCGTCGCGGTAGTCCAGCAACCCCGCCAGCGCGCCCAGCCGCGGCACGGAGCGGTCGCCGCGCCGCTCGAAGTTCTCCCAGATCTGGTCCACCTGCTGGAGGCTGCCCAGGTTGTGAATCTGGAAAGCGTCCAGGTAGGCCCCCTCGGGGATGAAGCTCTGGCCGTCGCCGAACAGTTGGGTGAGGGTGCGCCGGAGGTCGGTGATGGCCGACTCCGCGTTGGGCCGCGAACGGTCCAGCGCATAGCGCTGGCCGGTCTTGCTGGCGATGTAGAGCCGCTCCCGGAGCGCCGCATTGTAGTTGGGATCGTTGGGCTTCAGGTGCAGGCGGCGGAAAGCCTCGCCGTAGTAGGTCTGGCTGGGCCCGTAAGCGTTGGCCGTGTCCAGGTAGTTGACGCCCAGCTCGACGGCCTGGACGATGATGTCCGGGCGGTCCATGCTCCCGCCCGAGCGCTCCAGCGAAGCCTGGCCGCCCAAGCCCAAGGGGACGACCCACCGCTCGGTGCGGCCCAGGCGGCGGTAGGTGAGATCAGTGGCGGCGATCCCGTGACGCCCCAGCGCCAGCGGCGCCGCTCCCAAGGCGCGCAAGACTTCCCTCCGAGAGAACATAGCAACCTCGTCTACCTGCTGATGGGAATGTCAACCAGGTCCACGTACGCGGTGCTGGTCGAGATGGCCACAGGCACGCTGGCCCCCACCGGCGCGCTCACCGGAATCGCGGCGTTGATCTGGTTCAGGGCGGGGAAGCCGGGCGCGCCCCCGGCGTAGTCGATGCGCGTGGCCGGCTCACCGCCGAAGAACACCATCACCGGCCAGTCCACGGCCAGCGCCAGCGGGGAAGCAGGATTGGCGGCGCCGGTGGTCACTGCCGGTTTCAACTCGCCCAAACCGGTCAGCCAGATCATCACCGTCTCCCCGGGCCGCGCCGGCTTCTGCGCGCTGACCAGCGAGTAGTCGGCGTGCAAAACGATAGCGCGGAACGGGCTCTGGTTGTCCCCGTAGAAGAAAACGCCGGGGCTGGTTGGCGCCAGGCGCGCCGTCAGCTCATTCGAGTCGCCCCGAGTGTTGGCCAGCCGCAGGGTGACCCAGTTGCCCTTCAGCCCGTAGGGGAGCTGGATGCCCACCTGCGTAGGGGAGACAAAGAACAAAGGCGCCGGGGCGCCGTTGACTGATACCGCCACGTCGTCGAGCTTGGTGGGCAGCGGGAAGGCCGTCGCCCGCGCTTCCCGCGAGGCCAGCCCGGAGCCGAACAAGGAAACCACTGCGCCCGGGGCCACCGGGTGGGGAAAACCGGCAAACGAAGCGCCGTTGACCGCTCCGGCCGGATCCAGGAAAACGCCGGCGCCCTGAGCGGTGGGCGCTCGCACCCCAAAGAAGAGGCCGTACTGCGTGCTCACGGTTTCCAGGGGCCCCAGTTGCGCTCCTACGAACGCGGCGGCGCGTGAACCCGCCGTCGGCCCCAGCGCCAGGTTGGTTAGGTTCGGCAGGAGACGCGGCGCCAGCGCGCCGGAACCGTCGGCCCTGACTGCGTAAGCATTCAGGCCGGCGTAGTCCAGCACCCGTCCGTCCAGGCGCAGCCGCTCCGAGATCAGCGCGCGCCCGTCGCCCCAAGCCCGCAGGGAGCCTCCGGCGGCGTAGTAGCTAGGTCCATCCGCCGCCAGTTCCGCCAGCCAGTAAGGCCCCTCCAGGCTCGCCGCCGTCGCTGCTGCGCCGAAGCTCTTCGCCGCCACCAGAATGCCGCGGCCCGGCCAGTGGCCCAGCAGGTAGGCGCCGTCTTGAGAGACCAGGATCTCGCGATCGCCCGCCAGCAGCGTCGCCGCCGTGCCGAACGAGGCCGTCCCGCTTCCGGTAGCACGTAGGCTGTAGGTGGCGCCGGCGGCGCTTTGGCTCACCATGCGCCCGCCCTCCTCGGAGGCGTGGCCCAGCACGCTCACCCGGGTGAACTGTCCGTTGCCGCCAGCGGCCAGCGCCACCAGCGCCGACTTCATCACCGGCGGCGTGCCCGCGGCAAACTCCACCCAGGCACCCCGGTATTCGCCGTTCAAAAGGGCGTCGGTGACGCTCGCGCCCGGGGCGCGCACGGCCACGAAGAAGTCGTAGGTCGAGCCGGGAGAGTCGGCGCTCGCCCCCAGCAGCACATCCCGGTCCGCGCCGAGGTAGGCGCTCACCAGCTCGACCGGGCGGAGCGGGCTGCTTAGAAACACGCTTCCGGCGCCGCCCACCGAGTAGGTTCCTTGCCCGCCTGGGGCGCCCTCCGCGGCGCAGGTGAAGGCTCCGGCGCCGTCGAAGGTGATGGCCCCGGCCAGCGTGCGCGCCTCGCCCGTGGGAGCGCTCACCAGAAGCTGCACGAAGTGGTACTTCCCGCTGAGCGAGGCGTTGGAGAACGGCTCCTGCGCCAGGCCGAGGCCCAGTCCCCCCGCGCACGCCAGCACCATGAACCTGCGCCGCACTGGTTCCAGCTTAGCACCCAGCCGCCGGGCTTTCCGCCCCTGTTCTGTAACCGCTTGCGTTCGCCCGCCGTTTTGAACTACACTGCTTCTTCGACAAGGAGAGCCTATGAGCACATGTCTTACCCGCCGGGGCTTCGCGTTGAGCGCCGGCGCGACGCTTTTCTCGGTCATCACCTCCCGCAAGGGCTTTTCCGCCCAGTCGCAGGAGCAGCGCGTGGTGGTCCACCCCGCGGTCGAAGTGGGCGTGGTGAATCCGCTGTTGCACGGCTCCTTCGCCGAGCACCTGGGAAGCTGCGTCTACGGCGGCATCTGGGTGGGCAAGAATTCTCCCATCCCCAACATCAACGGCCACCGCCGGCAGACCATCGAGTACCTCAAGGCGCTCGGCATTCCGGTGCTGCGCTGGCCGGGCGGCTGTTTCGCCGACGACTATCACTGGCGCGACGGAATCGGTCCCGCCGGCAAGCGCCCCAAGAGCGTCAACATCCACTGGGGCAGCTACGTCGAGGACAACAGCTTCGGCACGCATGAGTTCATCGAGCTGTGCCGCTTGATCGGCGCCGAGCCCTACCTGGCCGGCAACGTGGGCAGCGGCACCCCCGAGGAGCTGCGGGACTGGGTGGAGTACTGCAACTACCCCTCCGGCAGTTCGCTGGCGGATGAGCGGGCCGCCAACGGCTCTCCGGAACCCTTCCGGGTGCGCTACTGGGGCGTGGGAAACGAGAACTGGGGCTGCGGCGGCAACATGAGCCCGGAGGACTACGCTTCCCACTACCGCCGCTTCGCCACCTACCTGCGCGGTTTCGGGGACACGCGGCCGTTCACCATCGCCTGCGGGCCCAGCCGCAACGACGTCGAATGGACGCGCCGCTTCATGGAGTCCGTCGGGCCGAATGTGATCCGGGGCCGGAGCGCCTTTCCCGGCGGGTACGCCATGCATTTCTACTCTCGGGGAATAGACGTCCCGACGAAGTTCACCATCGAGAACATGCAGGAGCAGTTGTCCTCCTTCGCCCAGCTCGAGCAGGGCATCGTGGTGCAGCGGGGCCTGCTGGACAGCTACCTGCAAGCGGCGACCGCGCAAATGCGCGGCGCGCCGAGCGGCTTCACGCCTCCGCGGCCGCAAGTGCAACTCATCATCGACGAGTGGGGCGTCTGGGACCGCATGATCCCCGAGGAGGAGAAACGCTACGGCCGGCTGTGGATGCAGAGCACGATCCGCAGCGCGGTGGCCGCGGGCATGGGACTGAACGTGTTCCACCGGCAGGCCGACAAGCTCTACATGGGCAACATCGCGCAGACCGTCAACGTGCTGCACTCGGTGGTGCTGGCGCACGAGAACAACTGTATCCGGACCGCCAGCTATTACGCCTTCGAGATGCAGAAGCCGCACCGGTCGAAGACCGCGGTCCGCGTCGAGACCGGCGACACTGCTCCACTGGGCATCTCGGTCTCCGCCTCGCGCAAAGACAGCGAGCTGGTCCTCACCTTCATCAATCCGAAGCACGACGTCCACCTGAAGGTGAGCTGCGCGCTGGTCGGGGCCACGGCCTCCTCCGCCAAGGCGCAACTGCTGCATCATCCGGACTACAACGCTTGCAACACCTTCGAGAACCCGAACCTGGTCGTGCCCCGCGATCACGCCGTCAGCGTCGAGGGTTCGCGGCTCGCTCTGGAGCTGCCGCCCGTCTCGATGGCCGCCGTGACGGTCCGGCTGGGGTAATCGGCGGTTTTGAGCGAACAGGGAAGCGGGAATCTATCGAAGCGGGAACTTCTCGCTCTTGATGATTCCCGCGCCTTCCCGGATGGTCACCAGTTGATCGGCGGGCACGGCGGCGATGACCTCCTTGGCGCCGCTGGGCCAGCGGACTTCCAGATCGGCCGTCTGGGCTGATCCGAGGCCGAAGTGGAGCCGGCGATCGCTGACGGAAAGGTAGGACGACTGGCCCACCACCTCCTGAGCCTGCACGCGCCCGCCATAGCGGGCCACGACGCGGGCGCCGATCGCGCTGCGGTTGGACTTCACGCCGATCAGCCGCACCTTCAGCCAGTGATGGCCGCCGCTGGTGTCGTTGCGGAGTAAGGACGGCGGCTCGTTCTGGTTCACAATCAGAATGTCCAGGTCTCCGTCGTTGTCGAAATCGCCGAAAGCGCAACCCCGGCTGGCATGAGGGGTGCTCACACCCGGGCCCGCCTCCTCAATCAGTTCCTCGAACTTCCCTCCACCCAGGCTGCGAAAAATGAAGCGGGGCGTCTTATGGGGCCACTCGGGGTGCTTTCTTTCGACCTCCGGGTAGACACTGCCAGTGACCACAAACAGGTCGGGCAGACCGTCGTTGTCGAGGTCCACGATTCCGGTACCCCAGGTCACAAACCGCGTTTCGACGCCGAGGCCGGCGCGGATGGTGACGTCCTGGAAACCTCCGTTCCCGCGGTTCACGTAGAGAGCCGGCGTGTCCTCGGCGAAGTGAGTCTTGAAGATGTCGAGGTGGCCGTCCAGGTTGAAATCCCCGATGCCCAGGCCCATGCCCGACTGTTCCTGCCCATCGTCGCTGAGGGCCACGCCTCGTTCGAGGCCCTCCTCGACGAACGTGCCGTCGTGGTTGTTCCGGAACAACTGGCTGGAACTCGTATCGCAGGCCACGTAGATGTCGGGCCAGCCGTCATTGTCGAAATCGGCGGCCACCGCGGTCAGTCCATAACCCCCGCTGACCTTCCCGACGCCGGACGGCAAAGAGACGTCGGTGAAGGTGCCGTCTCCGTTGTTGTGGTACAGGCTGTGCCTCTCCGGCGGCAGCCCGCGGGGCCCGCAGTTGATGGGCACGCCCTTGAAGTTGCAGTTCAGGTCAACGCCGGCGCGGGGCACCGACTTGAGGTCGAAGACCAGGTACCGGGAAACAAACAGATCCAGGCGGCCGTCCCGGTCGTAATCGACGAAGGTGCAGCCGGTGCTCCAGCGGGGCGTGGGCTGAAGCAGGCCGGCTTCTTTGGTAACGTCGGTGAACGTGCCGTCGCCGTTGTTCCGGTAGAGGACGTTCTGGCCCCAGTAGGTGATGAAGATGTCCTCGAAACCGTCGTTGTTGTAATCGCCCACGGTCACCCCGTAGGCAAAACCGGAGCGCGCCAGGCCGGCCTTCTCCGTGACATCCGTGAACGTGCCGTCGCGATTGTTCCGATAGAGGCGGTTCACCGCTTCCTTGGGAGCCTCACCCACCCGCGAGCCGGACAGCAGGAAGATATCCAGCCATCCGTCGTTGTCATAGTCCAGGAAGGCCGCCCCGCAACTCATCGTCTCGATGATGTAGTCGTTGCTTTCGATCCCGCCGCAGATCACCGGCGCCCGCAGACCCGCCTGCGCGGCAACGTCGGTGAAATGGGCGTGAAACGGCAACCCGGATGGTTTTCCCTTGGGCCTCGGCTTCAAGCCCCGGGAAGCCATGCCTCCCAGTTGCGCGCGCACTGAAGCAGCAGGGGCGGACAGCAGCGCAAGCAGTTCCCGACGCCTCATCATATCTACGAGTATTACATCAGGCCGCCTCAGCGGCGCGCGGGCGGCTTCTCCGCTTCCGGCTCCAACGGCAGCGCCGGGTGCTCGCCCTGAAACTGGGTAACGCCCCGGTTGATGCGCGCGTCCTGGAGCCGGCGGACCTCGGCAAACTCCAGCTTCGCCTTGTCGGGCTGGCCCACCGCCTGGTAAATCCGCGCCAGCAGCACGTGGAACAGGCCCACCTCGGGCGCGTACTTCACCGCGCGCTCCAGCAGCGGCAGCGCCGCCCGGGGATTGCCCTCCCGGAATTCGATTTTTGCCAGCGCGTACATCGGGTCGGGGTAGTTGGCCCGCAGCGCGATGGCCCGGTTCAGATGTTCGCGTCCGCGGGCCGCCTGCCCGTTGCGGTCGAGCAGCACCCCCAACTGGTAGTTGGACTCGGCATCCTGGGGCGCCAGCTTCAGCGCCTTCTCGAGGTAGGCGATCGCCGGCGCGTCGTCGTTGACCCGCAGCCGCAGCCGCCCCAGCGCCGCCAGGGCCGGCGCCGACTGCGGGTCGTACGCGAGGACTTTGCTGAACTCCGCCTCGGCCCGGTCGTACTCCTCGGCGCGGTAATAGAGCAGCCCTTGCAGCAGGCGCACCTGCTCCGGGCGCGTGCCGCGCTGCTCCATTTGCTCCAGCAACTGTTGGCCGCGCGCCTCGTCACCGGCCCGGATGTGCGCCCCGGCCAGCGCGAACATCACGGACACCTCGCCGGGCTTCGCCGCGAGCACTTTCTCCAGTTGCCCGAGGCCGCGCCGCAGGTCGCCGGTTTCGACCAGGCACAGGCCCAACAGTTGCTGCGCTCGGATCTCGCCGGGATTCGACTTCAGAAACCGCTCCAGCGCCGGCGCCGCCTTCCCGTATTGCCCGGAGCGCAGGTAGGCGACCGCCAGATTGAAGTAGATCGGCGTGAGCCGAGGATTGATCCGCAGCGCCTGCTCGTAAGTGGCGATGGCCTCGTCGAACTTCTCGCGACGCGCCAGCACCGCCGCCAGGTTGCTCAGGCCCTCGGCGGAGTTCGGGTGCTGTTTCAGATACTCCCGGTAAATCTGCTCGGCCTTGGGATAATCGCCGCGCTCCAGCGCCTGGCCCCCGGCCACAAGCGGATCCTGTGCGGGCAGTCCAAGCGCCCCGCACAGAAGGCACCCCAGCAGAAGACCCGACTTCACCCCATCAGTATACTGACACAAAAAAGCCCTCAGCCAGCAGCGTGAAGGCTGATGGCCGAGGGCCGAAAACTAGAAGTAGATCTTCGCCGCGAGCTGCATGAGGCGTGGATCGCGGGCGGCGCTGATGGCGCCGAAGCCGTACCGGCCTCCGGCTCCGCCCATAGCCGTCGGCAAGTTGGTCACCTTGCCGGTCTGGTCGAAGTTGACGGTCGTGTTCAGGCCGCTGTACTGAGTGTGGTTCGGGGCGTTGAACATCTCCAGCCGGAGCTGGATGAACCGCTTGCCGTCGGCCGAGAACGGGAAGCTCTTGAATATCGAGACGTCCCAATTGTTGATGCCCGGACCGTAGACGTAGCCCCGAGCCGCCGACTCCAACGCAAAGCTGGGCGCCACCGCCGGCGCGAACGCCGCGGCATCGACCCAGCGGTAGATGGTCCGTTCGCTCTTCGAGAGCTGCGCCGGCTTGCCGGTGAGTGCGACCCGCGGGCCCAGGGTCTCATCGCCGGTCCACCGCCGGTTGAGGTCGGTGGAGCTGATGCCCGAGACGGTGTAGGAGACGCTCAAGGGCGCGCCCCCTACCAGGCTGGTGAGGCCCGAGACGACCCAGTTGTTGAAGACCGCCCTCCCCAGCCAGTTGTCCAGCACGTTCCCGTTCCGGGCCACCTTCGGCGTGTTGTAGATGTAGTTGAACACCAGGTTGTGCCGCCGGTCGAAGGCAAACGGGGCATAGCTGTACATCCGGGCGTTGGTCGGGTGGAAGGCGTCGGCATCGCCGTTCGCCGTACCCATCGCCCTGGACCAAGTGTAGGCGGCGCCGAACTGGAGCCCGGTCGCCAGCCGGCGGTTCAGCGACGCCTGGAGCGAGTTGTAGTTCGAGCTCGACCCGAACTCGTAGAGGTTGATGTTGCCGTACCCCAGATAACGTCGATAGAAATTCACGGGTAGCGTCGTCGTGCCGTCGTACTTTGGCGTGACGGTCGGGTCCTGGTTCTGCGGCCGCCAGGCGCTGCCGAACCCGGGGCGGTTTACGTCGTAGCCGTTCAGGCCGTGCCGCCCGGCCGATCCCACGTACGCCACATCCAGCATGACCTGGAACGGAAGCTCCCGCTGGATTCCGGCATTCCAGTTGTAGACCGTCGAGACATGGCCGTCTCTGGTAAAGCCGCGCAGGTTCGCCGGGAACTGCACCGTCTGCGCGGCCCCGATGCTGGCCAAGTTGCCGTAATACAGCACCGGGTTAACCGTCGCCGGCGGGTTGGTCAGCATGTTGTAGCACGGGTTTCCCTGGAAGCGGTCATAGAACGCGCCGCCTCCCATGCGGAAGACCATCTTGTTCGAGAACCGCCAGGCCAGACCGATACGCGGTGCATAATGCAAGCCGCGGCTGTCGATCAGCCCGCGCGGGTAGTCGTTGACGCCCGCCATGGCGATCCCGTTCAGGTACGTGTCCCCAAGCCGGTAGCCGGTGCCCGGCACGAGTGCGCCGATGAACGACGACGGAAAGTACGCTCCGGTGATCGGGTCGCGCGCCGCGATCTGGTTCTGCGGGTTCCTGGCCCGCTGATAAAGTAGCGCCACCCTGTCGGTACGCCAGAGATCCCCGTTGAACGACGAGAGCTGCATGCCCGCGTCGTACTGCGGCTGGATGATGTAGAAGCGCACACCGAGGTCCAGGGTCAGGTTCGGTCGCACTTTCCAGGTGTCAGCGAAATACCACTCGACGTTCGTATACCGGTACTTGCCGTTCTTGATGGAGTCCGCCTGCGTCAAGGTCTGGAAGTTGCCCAGCAGCCCGTTGGAAAAGGCCCAGCTGGAGTCGTTGGGGTTGGCCGAATCGCGAGCGAAGGAGATGTTGCCGTTGACCCCTGAAAAGGCCGTCTGGTTCTTCCGCTGCCGGTGGATGTAGAAGCCCGTCTTCAATTGGTGCGACTGGTAGACCTTGCTCAGGTTGTCGGTGAACTCGAAGATCACGTTCATATTGACGAACGGGTTTCCGTTCATATTGCCCGAGGGCGCACTCGGCACGTCGCCCCAGGTCCAGAACTGCACCAGCCCGAGTGCGTCGGACGCCGGGAAGGGCATCTGGTAGCTGAGATTGAGATCCTTCTTGTAATACTTGGGGCTCACCTCGGGCGTCGTATTGACGTACACATGGTTCCAGCTAAGGCCGAAGATGAACTCGTTGGTCAGCGTCGGGTCGATGATCGTCGTCAGGTTGGCGACCGTGGACCTGCCCGGAAAGGCCACGTAGCTGCCGAACGGGAGGTTGTTGACAACCACGGACGACCATCCGTAAGGCTCGAGCCGGTAGTCCTTGTCGTAGATACCTCGGATGAACAACCGCCACTTGTCATTCACGTTCCAGTCAACGCGCCCCATGATCTCCCGGCGCGGATACTGAGTTGACATGCTCGAGGTGTAGTTGTAGTTGGGAACGCCGGCGACGTTCGGCAAAGGATACCAGTTGAGGATCTTGACGCCGTCCCGGTTCCAGCGGGACTCCGGGATTTTGTTGCCGGGGAACGGCTGTCCCGTGGTCGGGTCCTTGATCGTTACCAACCTTCCGTCGGACTCGTGCGTCAGTGAGAAGTTGCCCTGGCGCTCATCCGCGGTCGGCACGGTCACGTTGCGCTGGGTGTTGGGACGGAGCTGGTTCTGCCACTCCTGGGCCCAGAAGAAGAACAGCTTGTCTTTGCTGGTGTTGAACTTGCCGGGGATGTAGACCGGCCCGCCGATGTTGTAGCCCTGGTAGTTATAGCGGTACAGGTTCCTCTGAATGCTGTCCACGTTGTTCTTCCAGTTGTTGGCGTTCAGGCCCTCGTGGCGGTGGAACCAGTAGCCCGTTCCGTGGAAGTCCCGCGAGCCGCCTTTGGTGACGATGTTGATGGCCGCACCGGCAGACCGGCCGAACTCGGCCGACTGGCTGTTGGCCACCACCTTGAATTCGGCCACGGCGTCGATATTCAGGGCGGTATGCTGCGTCGAGTTATTGCCGGTGTCCATGTTGGTCACCCCGTCCAGCGTCAGGGTGTTGTAGGAAGCCCGCAGGCCGTTGACGTTGACCGAACCGGGGCCGTCCACCCCAGCCGTCTGAAAAGCGTTGAGATTCTCGACGACGCCCGGCGTGGTCCTGACCAGGTCCATGTAGCTGCGGCCGTTCAGGGCCAGATTGATGGTCTGGCTTCCCGTAACCACCCCCGAGCGCGTGGCGCTCTGGGTCTCCAGTTGGACCACCTGGGCCGTGACTTCGATGGTCTCGGCCAGCGCCCCCACGTCCAGGAAGATGTTGGAGAGGCTGACCCGGGCGTTGGCGAACAGCCGCAGGTCCTTCTGCTCGAATTTCTTGAAGCCGGCGGCCTCAACCGTCAGGTTGTAGGTCCCCGGGTTGAGCGGAAAGATGAGGAACGAGCCATCCGCTTCCGTCTTCAGCTCACGGACGATGGCCCCCTGACTCTGGTTGACCAAAACCACTTTGGCGTTGGGTACCACCGCATTCTGACGATCCATGACCACGCCCGTCAGGGTTGCTGAGGTCTGTTGCCCCCAGGCCAACACTGAAAGGCCCAATAGCGCGCAAGCGAGCGCCAGCCCCCACCGGCTGGCGGCACTGAGTTTATCGGGGTCTCTCACAACTTCCCTCCTTTGTTCTTGGGGCGTCCTGTTCCCACTCCGGCGATACGCCATGTATGCGCTTGCAGGAATTCTACCCCAGCGCCCCCGGCCAAGTCAAGCAGATTTTTGGCTGGCCCTCCCCCAGTCCGGGCGCCGCACAGGTGGAATAGGCCTCCTGGCCTGTCAGGAGCACGCAGCATACAGGCAAGAATGCCTATTCCACCCTGGGTCCACGGCAAGCTGGGGGAGGGCCAGCGTCACGGCGCCAACTGCGGCGCCACGTAGGCGTAAAACACCGTCACCAGGCCGATGGCCGAGGCCAGCACGATGCTGTGCCACAGCGTGGTCCGGAAGAGCCGGGCTTCGTCGGCGCTCGGCATGCCGGTGGCGGCGGCCGCCACGGCGATGCTTTGCAGGCTGATCATCTTCCCCATCACCCCGCCGGCGGAGTTCGAGGCCGCCATCAGCACCGGACTGAAGCCCAGGCGCCCGGCGGTGACCTTTTGCAGGTTACCGAACAGGGCGTTGGACGAAGTGTCCGAGCCGGTCAGGAAGACGCCCAGCCAGCCCAGCAGCGAGCTGAAG
>CAYGVJ010000021.1:0-46332 GCA_964353255.1 uncultured Solibacteraceae bacterium
CCCGAGTATGGCGCCACGATGGGCTTCTTCCCGGTGGATGAAGAGACCCTGAGCTACCTGAGGCTCACCAACCGCCCGCCGGAGTTGATCGCCCTGATCGAAGCCTACGCCAAGGAGCAGGGACTGTGGCGCAGCGCCTCCTCCCCGGCGCCGGGCTTCACGGATACCCTCGAGCTGGATCTGGGCACGGTCGAGCCGTGTCTGGCCGGGCCCAAGCGGCCGCAAGACCGCATCAACCTGCCGGGCGTCAAGAAGAGCTTCCTGGACTCCCTGGGGGCCCCGCCCCGCCAGGTCGAGGTGCGATTCAACGGCGGCGCGGCGGCGCTGCGCGAAGGCGCAGTTGTCATCGCCGCGATCACAAGCTGCACCAACACGTCGAACCCGTCGGTGATGATCGGCGCGGGGCTGCTGGCCAAGAAAGCCGTCGAGCGCGGCCTGAAGGTCAAGCCGTGGGTGAAGACCAGCCTGGCGCCCGGCTCGAAGGTGGTCACCGACTATCTCGCCGAAGCGGGTCTGACGCCCTATCTGGAGGCGCTGGGCTTCCACCTGGTGGGCTACGGCTGCATGACCTGCATCGGCAACAGCGGGCCGCTGCCTGAGCCGGTGGCCGAGGCGGTGAAGCGCGAGAAGCTGGTGGTAGCGGCCGTGCTCAGTGGGAACCGCAACTTCGAGGGGCGCGTCAACGCGCAGGTTCGGGCCAACTACCTGGCGTCGCCGCCGCTGGTGGTGGCTTACGCGCTGGCCGGGAGCATGGAAGTGGACCTGGCCACGGAGCCGCTCGGAACGGACGCCTCCGGCGCTCCGGTTTACCTGCGCGACATCTGGCCGTCGCCCGCCGAAGTGCGCGAGGCGGTCGTCCGCTGCGTCACCGGCGCGCAGTTCCAGAAGCAGTACAGCGAAGTGTTCCGGGGCGACCCGCAGTGGAGTTCCTTGCCCACGCCTACGGGCGACCTCTACGAGTGGGATCCGCAGTCCACCTACATCAAGCATCCCCCCTACTTCGAGCAGATGGCCGACCCGCAGGCCGCCATCGCCGACTTGAGCGGCGCGCGCGTGCTGGCCCTGCTCGGCGATTCGGTGACCACCGACCACATTTCGCCGGCCGGCTCGTTCTCCGCCGACACCCCGGCGGGGAAGTACCTCGTCAGCCTGGGCGTCCAGCCCAAGGATTTCAACTCCTACGGCGCCCGCCGCGGCAACCACGAGGTCATGGTGCGTGGCACGCTGGCCAACATCCGCCTGCGCAACCAGTTGGCGCCGGGCACCGAAGGCGGCTGGACCGTTCACCTGCCGGACGGCGAAACCATGAGCATCTACGACGCGGCCATGCGCTACCAGCAGGAGGGCGTGCCGCTGGTGATCGTCGCGGGCAAGGAGTACGGCTCCGGCTCCTCGCGCGACTGGGCGGCCAAGGGCGTGCGGTTGCTGGGCGTGCGCGCGGTGCTGGCTGAGACCTTCGAGCGGATTCACCGCTCGAACCTGGTGGGCATGGGCGTGCTGCCGCTGGAGTTTCTGCCCGAGCAGAACGCCCAAAGCCTGGAGCTTACCGGAAAAGAGGTGTTCCACATCGAAGGCGTGGCCGAGGCCATCGCCGGATCGAAGCAGGCGCGGGTGCAGGCGGTGGCCCCGGACGGCAGCGAGAAGCGCTTCGAAGTGAAGGTGCGCGTGGACACGCCCGCAGAAGCCGAATACTACCGCCACGGCGGAATTCTGCCGTACGTGCTGCGGCAGGTGGCGGGGGGCAAGTAGAGCTCCACGTTCTGCAACGCAGAACGCCAAGTCGGGCGCTCCCCGATCGGCGCCTGCCGACAGGTGGAAGGAATTTCGCCAGAACCCGCTGAATCGCAAGCGGTTCCCCCCTTCCCGGAAAGCCATCGGTCGTTTCGCTGTACGAAACGTAGACGCCGTCGCAGAAACTTCTTGACCTCCCAGCCCGTTTGAGGCAACAGTATCATAGGAGAAAACCCCGGTTGAGTGGAGGTGTCTCGCCGGCCAGAGCTCGGAGCCGGATGGGGTCGTAGAGTGCCCTGTGGGGGTCGCACGAGGACGTGAGGTTGGTCGCCCAGTTCGGCGTGGATTTGAACAGCGGTTAGTTTGTCAAACCTGAGTAGTGGAGGATAACCATGCGAGTGTTCTTAGGCTGCTTGTGGGCAGCGCTCCTGGCAGTCGCGACTGCGACGGCGCAAGTGGGCGGTAGTGGAACGATTCAAGGAACGGTCACGGATCCTTCGGGAGCCGTCGTGGCCGGCGCCACGGTCACCGCGGCGAACGTGGGAACTGGCGTTCAAACCAGCCGCAAGACGACCGAAGCCGGCTTCTTCGTGCTTACTCCGCTCCAACCCGGCGAGTATACGGTCACTGTCAAGGCGGAGGGATTTCAAACCCTCACCCAGCAGAACCTGGTCGTTGTCGCCCTGGGAACCATCGGATTGAATCCGAAGTTGCAGTTGGGAACGTCCAGTCAGTCGATCGTGGTGACAGACGCGCCACCTGTGCTGCGTACCGACGATGTGACGCTCGGTGCGTCCATGGAGAACGAACTCTATGCGGCGCTTCCCCTGGCCATGAACGGAGTCCCCAGGGATCCCACGCAGTTTATCGCCCTTGTGCCCGGCGTCAATAACGCCAGCACGCAGGCCGCCGGCCCCACCACGGCCGCCTTCAATGGCGGCCAGACGTATCATAACGAAGTCTATCTGGAAGGGATTCCCCTGACCAGCGCCGGAACGCAAGGCGACACCCGCTATCTGGCGTTTGCAGTCTCGGTGGATGCGGTGGAGCAGTTCCAGGTCGAGACCAACAGCAGCAAGGCCCAGTACCAAGGGCAGGGCGTCTCGAACTTCGTTCTGAAGTCGGGAACCAACGCGTTCCATGGCGCGGCCTTCGAGTACTTCCGCAACACGGCCTTGGACGCGCGAGGCTTCTTCCCCGCGAAAAGAGCCATCGATCACCAGAACGAATTCGGCGGGCTCATTGGGGGCCCCATTAAGAAGAACAAGCTCTTCTTCTTTACGAACCACGATAGGTATAAATACAACTCAGGACTGATGAACCCCACCTTGCAGTCGATCCCGACGGTGGCCCAGCGGACGGGTAATTTCAGCGAGCTTCCGGCCGCGCAGGTGATTTACGATCCGAGGTCCCAGACTTGCACTGGCGGAGTGTGTACGCGGACGCCGCTCTCCGGAAACATCATCCCCACCAGCAGCATCTCTCCGATCGCGCAATCACTGCAGTCCTATCTTCCTGCTCCGACGAACTCGAATATCGTGAACAACTACCTGCCCAGCCTGCCGATCCTGCTGAACACGTGGACTACGACCGCCAAGGTGGATGCCAACCTGTCGGACAGGAATCGGATGTTTGGGTTCTTCGCCGCAGGCAATTACGCCACCAATTTCACCGGCAGCCTCACCCAAGGGGGAGCGGCGGGTGTGCTGCCCGAGCCTTACACGCAAGGCCGCATCGTGCAGGAAGCCGTCAAAATGGCGCAGTTGCACGACACCTTCACCATCACCCCCTCCCTGTTGAACCAATTTAGCGCTTCCTTTAATCGCATCGCGATTCCGCTGCAGAACCCCACCGTGGAGGGGGCTTATCCGCAGAAGGCCGGCATCAAGGGCTTGCCTCCAAGCGTGGTCCAGTTGACTTTCCCGGACATTAATTTCGCCGGCACGAATTCGCCCGGCGGCTGGCAGGGAACCAACGCCCACTTCTACAAAGAAGTCGTCAACACGTTCACCGCGCAAAACAATGTGCTGTGGGTAAAGGGCCGCCACTCGATGGTCTTCGGTTTCCAGTGGCAGGCGTTGCAGGACAACCAGAACTTCGCGCTGTTTGCCAGCTTCAACTTCAACAGCGCCCAAACCCAGGGGTACAATGCCTCGGGATCGCTCCTGACCGCCACCGGCAATGCCTACGCCAGCTACCTGCTCGGCGCCGTGAATAGCAGCGGCGTCAACCAGAACGCCATCGGCGAGACCGGCGGCCGCTATAAGACTTACGCCGCCTATATCCAGGATGACTGGAAGGTCAGCTCGCGTCTGACGCTGAACCTGGGCCTCCGCTGGGACCTCTATAGCCCCTTCACCGAAGTGAACAACCTGATGTCCTTCTTCGACCCGAATCTGGCGAATTCGGCCGCCGGGGGCCATCTGGGCGCGCTCGCGTTTGCCTCCAGCAGCTTCCGCACTCCCGCCGAAGCTCACTACAGGAACTTCGGCCCTCGCCTGGGAGCGGCGTACCGTCTCGACGACAAGACCGTCCTGCGGGCGGGCTATGCGATCATGTACGCGCGCGCCCTTGGCTCGCGCACCATCGGACGCGCGGGACTCAGCCAGCTCGGTTACAACGCCACGAACAACTCCATCAGCCCCGGGAACAACGCTCCGGCATACTACTGGGATAACGGCGTTCCTCCCATCGCCCAGGCGCCGCCGTTCATCGATCCCACTTACGGGACCGGTTTCATCACCTCGAATCCCACGGGCGTACAGAACCCCGTATACGGCCACCCGAAGCTCGGCGGCAAGCCGCCGTACTATTTGAACTGGAACTTCGGTATTCAGCGCTCGCTCACCGGGAACATGACCGTGGGTCTCACTTACACCGCCAGTATGGGCAAGTTCCTGGCCGGGCCCGGCAACGGTGGTGGCTCGTTCAATATTGCGCCGCTGAAGTATCTGGCCCTGGGGTCTCTGCTCACGGCAACGGCCAACTCCGCCAACCTAGCCACGGCGAAAGCCATGTTCCCGGAAATCGCGCTGCCCTTCCCCAACTATGTGGGAACCATCGGCCAGATGCTCCGCCCCTACCCGCAATACGGCACCATTAACACTCCGATGTTCACCGTCGGCCAGTCCAACTACCAGGGGCTCCAGGCGACCTTCAATCGCCGGTTCGCCGACGGCTTTACCTTCACGGCGGGCTACACGTTCAGCAAGCAAATGGACAATATGCTGGCCGCCACCCGGAACCCCTTCGACTATTCTCTGGAGAAATCGCGCGGCGGCATCGACCATCGCCACGTGTTCACGGCCACGTCCACTTTCCAACTGCCTTTCGGCGCCGGGCACACTCTGAACCCGGGCAACCCCGTCGCGCGCGCGGTGATCAGCCGCTGGACGGTTTCCGGACTCGTCTCCTTCGCCACTGGCTCGCCCTTGGCGCTCACGGGCACAGCTTGCAACGCCGGGGGCATTCTGGGCACCTGCATTCCCAACTACAACCCCGCGTTCAGCGGAAACGTCCGCATCAACGGCAACTACGGGAACGGCAACCTCATTGGAGGCACGGTGACCTCGTTCTTGGACCGGACCGCGTTCGTCGCCCCCGCGGCATATACGGTCGGCAACTTGCCCAGGACCGGAGTCTACGGCCTCAATGCGCCGTTCAACTCATCCATTGACTTGAGCGTGCGCCGCGAGTTCGCGATTCGCGAAAATATCAAGCTCGCCATCCAGGCCGAGGCCTTCAACGTGAACAATACCGTCCGCTTCGGAGCGCCTGGACTCAACCCGGACGCGGCCAGCTTTGGTACGGTGACTTCGCAGGCCAATAAGCCGCGCGCAATGCAGCTCAACGCCCGCATTACCTTCTGATTCACTCTGCCGGCCGGGACGGACGCGATTTCGGCCTGAAGTTGATCTACTGATTCGACCCGGGGGCAGGCTCCGTGCCTGCCCCTTTCATGCATTCCCGGAGCAGCACTACGGCGACAGAACCGTGACGAACTCCCCCAGGACCTTGTACTCGCCTGAGTCGTCCAGCTCGACGGGCGCGAAGTCGGGGTTCTCCGGCAAGAGCCAGATGGCGTCGTGCTCCCAGCCATCCTCGGTCGAGCGCTTGCGGCTCTGGTAGATCTTGATGGTGAACTCGCCGCCGCTTTCCGAGGCGCCGCGCTTCCACACCAGCACGGCCTTGCCCTGGCGCGAGCCGGCCGGGTGGGCGCGGAAGACCGCCAGGCTGCCGTCCGGGATCCGGGGCTCCATCGAGCGCCCCACTATGTGAACCACGTACAGATCCCGGCTCAGGCGCAGGCCCGGCGGAGCCTCCACCCAGTCCTCAGGCTCGACCTCCATGTCCTGGCCAAAGCGGCCGGCAGCCGCGCGCAGCGAGTACAGCGGCAGATGGGTGACGAACGGGATGACCCGCGCCGGCTCACGGCGCACGCCCAGGACGTGCTCGTCGAACAACTGCTGGAGCTTCCAGGGAAGACTACGGGCCTCGGTAGGCCGGCGCCCGCTGATGCGGATCACGTTGGAGAGGCTGTCCTCGAGATACTCCAGGAAGCGCCGCCCGCCCAGCTCGTCGATCTTGAGCGCGAAATCCCGGTCCAGCGCCTCGAGCACCTCGGCGTCTTCCGGATCTGCCAGGACCTCAAGGTCACCGCGAAGCCTGAACAACAGCCGGTCGCTGGCCGGCTCATACAGCATGACCCCCAGGTTGGTCACCTCCCGGCCGGGGAGGGCCAGCTCGACCACCAGGTACTCGGCGTTTCGCGCTGCCAAAGCCAGGGCCATCTCTAACCGCCCGAGACGCTAAGATGCGGCACCTATCACCCTAATAGAAATCGGCGGCCGAAAGCAATTCTTTACGGGGCAAACGGAAAATAGCCCCGGCGCGCCCGGATCTTGACGTTGGGCAGGTCCACTTCCACGCGCACGGAGCGGAACTGCCGGGAGACGTCCAGATTGTCCGGGATGTAGCGCAGGATGTACTGCGTGGTCACCTCGCCAGCCACGTTGGAGATGGCTTTGAAGATGCCGTTGGCGATCTCGGAAGCATAGCCGCCGGTGCCGACCTTCAGCGCGTAGTTGCCCTCGTCGGAAGGAGTCGAAAGATATCCGGAAACGTTCGAATAAAGCCCTTGCAGGGGGTACTCGACCCGCCCGCCGGTCTCCTCGGCCAGCCGGGTGAGGTTCTTGTCGCCTTCGCTGGTGAAACCGAAAGCGACCGTGCTGACGCCGTAGATGGTCACCAGGTTGCGCTGGGCGATTTCGAGCACTTCTTCCAAGCTCTTCTTGCTGGCGTTGTCGTTGCCGTCACCGATGACCACCAAAACCCGCCGAGGCTCGATCGGCTCCCCCTCGACGATGAGCCGCCGGGTGCACGCCAGGTAGACCGCGTCGAACAGAGCCGACCCGCCGCCCGGCTTGAGCTTGCGGATCTTCTCGACAATCTTCTCCGGGTCGCTGGTGGTGTTCACGGCCAGCTCGGCGTCGTTGCCGTAGGTGGTCAGAAACCCGCTGTACCGCTTGTCGCCGGGCAGCAGGGCCCAGACCAGCTCCAGCGCCGCCTCCTGGAAAGTCTTCCAGTGGAGCCGGCTGGTGTTGCTCATGTCCAGCAGAAAACCCACCACAATGGGCTGGCTGCGCTCCCGGCTGAAGTAGATGATCTTCTGCTCCCTGCCCTGGTCGAAGATGCGGAAATCGCGGACTTCCAGGTTGCTGACGAAGCGGCCCTTCTCGTCGGTGACCGTCACCGGGATGATCACCTCATTGATCTGGACACGGAACGGAGTGGGCTGGGCCTCGGGCTGCCGCGGTTTCGGAGCAGTCTGCTGCGCCAGCGCAGCCGCGGCTGCGACACAGAGGAGTGCTGCCCTGCCTCCCAGCATCAGTGGTCACCTGGGATGATTATAACGGACCCCACTCAGCGCTGCACCCTGCCCGAGCCGCCCGCCTTGAGCAACTGGTTGACCTCCTCGGCGCTGAGGCGGGCAAAGTCGCCCGGAATGGAGTGCTTCAGGCAGCTCGCCGCTACCGCGAATTCCAGGGCCTCCTGGTGCGCGGGCAGGCGGAGCAGCCCATAGATCAGGCCGCCGGCGAAGCAGTCCCCGCCACCCACCCGGTCCACGATGTGCGTGATCTCGTAGTGACGGCTCTCCAGGAACTCGCGGCCGTTGTTCAGGCACGCCGACCAGCCGTTGTGCGAGGCGCTCTTGGATTCCCGCAGCGTGATGGCCAGGATCTTGAGGTTGGGGAACGCGCTCATGACCCGCTCGGTAAGCCCGCGGTACTGGGAAACGTCCAGCGTGCCCGACTCCACGTCCACGTCCGCCTGAATGCCCAGCGCCTTCTGGCAATCCTCTTCATTGGCGATGGCTACGTCGGACTGCTTGACCAGCTCACGCATGACCTCCGGAGCGGACTTGCCGTACTTCCAGAGGTTCTTGCGGTAGTTGAGGTCGCAGGAGACCGTGAGCCCCAGGGCGCGGGCCTTGGCGGCCCCCTCCAGGGCCAGGTCCGCTGCTCCCTGGCTGATGGCCGGCGTGATGCCGGTCACGTGGAACCAGCGCGCGTCGCCCAGGCCCGCATCCCAGTCGATGGCGCCGGGTTGAGCCAGCGCGATGGCGCTGAAATCGCGGTCGTAGACCACCTTGGAGGGCCGCTGGTTGGCGCCTGCCTCCACGTAGTAGGCGCCCATGCGCCCCTTGGCCCGGGCGATGCGCGAAGCATCCACCCCGAAACCACGCAACTGCGCGATCACTGCGTCGGCCACCGGATGATTGGGCGGCAGCACCGTGATGTAGCGGGCCGGCACGCCGAAGCCGGCCAGCGCCACGGCCACGTTGGCCTCCCCGCCTCCGAAGGTGGCCACGAACTGAGGCGACTGAAGGAACCTCTCGAAACCCGGCGGCGCCAGGCGCAGCATGATCTCTCCGAAGGTGACGACTGTCTCCGACATAAGTTCAGTTTCGCGCAAAGACGCCAAGGACCGCAAAGCGGTTCTAGGGCCTTGGCGTGCTTGGCGCGTTCCTCGCGGGCCTGGCGCGAACCCTACTTGGTCACCGCCGCCACGGCATCGATCCCTTCGCCTACCTGCGCGAGGTGCTTGAGCGCATCCACGCGCATCCCCACAACCGGATCGAGGACCTGCTGCCCGATCGGTGGCTGGCCGCCCCGTCGGCGGCCAACTTCTCAGCCACCCGCCACGCTTGCCTCACATGTAGCCGCAGCTCCGTGAGACATGGGTTCGCCGGACGGTCACTGAATACCAACATCAGGACGAGACTGAGTTTTACGTCCCGGTTCTGACTGGGCAGCCCAGAGAGTCAAGTACATCCCTCGGGCAGACCGCCCCGGCCTGCCGGATCCCCAGGCCGCCGGCTGCTGGCACAGCAGCTCGGCCGGGCACAGACACACTCCTACTGCCAGTGCTAACCGGAACATACAACCTCGCTTAAGGAGTCTTTCTTTTTGCTGTGACTTCCCGCGCCTGGCCCTGTCCGCCCTCGCGCTGGCGCGTGAACTTGATCTGGTCGCCGGAAACCTTGCCCTTGTAAAGGACCTTCATCTGGTTCCCGGCGAACTCCAGCACCTGGGTGAACGAGAGCTCGTCGCCCTTGACAATTCCCTCCGAAATCGGGCTCTCGCCCGCCGGGGTGCTGATTGACCCGGTCAGCTTCTCGCCTTCTACTTTGAAGGTGAAGGTCATGGTTTGCGTCTGGCCCTGACGTCCAGGCACCTCCGCAGTCCACTGCCCGCTGACGTCGGCAGCCGAGGCCGTCAGCGCCGTCAGACCGGCAAGCGCTGGTAGCACCGCCACGTGGTCTTTCATGTTCACCGGAGACACACGTGGGAGTACCTGGATCCCAGGGCAGTCATTCAGCCGAATTGACATCGAACTGATGGATGTGGTCTCGCGGGGCGCGATAAAGAGGTAGTCCAAATCGAAATCGGGGAGGTATTCCTTGGATTGCTCGTCTAAGCGCTTCAACTCCATTGGCAGCAGGAACTGGGCTGTGCCACCCGGAGTGTAAACAAGAGAGGCCACCATGGGGCTTAGGTGCGAAAGACCCGAAGTGTTATACAGAACGCTGACCGCTGTCTTGAGGCCCGGAAGGTTCGTCCGCGCGAAGCGCTCCCCATAAATGACACTAGTCATAACACTGTCGGGTGGCGCATCGAGGACCTGCCTGAAGACGATTGGCTCCTTCCTCCGTCCGCCGTTGAATCGGACCTGAGCTTTCAGTCGCCAAAAACAAGAATCTTCTCGTAGGGGGAAGGCCGCACGTAGGCCCAAGGACTCTCCCATCGGCCACTCTCGCGCGCCGGAGTTCTCCACTGATATCACTTTGAAGTCCCACTCGCCGCAGGCGGTAGACCTGTCGACCCGGAATTCCTCGCATGAGGCGCCTGCGGCCAGCAGCAGCAAAAGAGGGATTGCGCGAGCCACGAACACGGTCTGCGGACAGAAGCTGCCCGGGAACTCAGGTGAGTCTCCAGCAGACGTAACGCGCCCAACAGCCGAGCCCTGTTCAGGTGTGTCCATTGACCAACCTCCCGGCCCAATTGTAGCACCCGGGGTAGTCTCCAGCATACCGCTGACCTTGAGGGAAGTACCACAACCAGGATTTTTTTGGACTCCCGGGCAAGCTGAGTATACACCCGACCCCTCGTCTCAAGGCCGCTGCACGGCTTTCGGCACCGGAGGGCTTCCGCATTGCCCGCATGGGTCCAAAGCGGCGGCTGCCAGGGCCTCGAGCGCCCGAGAGTGCCTCTGTCCCAAGCCGGTTGTCAGACACCTGTCCGCCCCCTGTCCCCCTGTTCGCCGACTTTGCCTCCGTTCGAGCTTCGGCTATCCCGCCGGGACGGGCAGCGCCGCGATTCGGCGCACCATCGCGCCGAAAAGCCGCCAGGTCACGTGCCGGTCCGCCAGTAACAGCCAATGGCGGCGGGCATCCTTGATCGGCCGGCCGCCGGTCTTGACCAGCCGTTGTTGCAGGCTGGCCAACAACCAGTTGCCGACGCGCAACGGCAGCACCAGCCGCCGCCACAGATTCCCCAGGTTGTACGGAATCACCCTGAGCCACAGCCGCAGCTCATTCGAGCGGAAGCGGTGGCAGGACAAGCGGGTCACCTTGACCGCTTGCTTGCCCTCCTTGATCCACTGCTCGGCGGCCCTTCCCTGGTCGTAGAACGGCACCACCGCCCGGCTGTCCGTCTCCAGGTTCGTCAGGATGAATCCTACCCGAGGGAACACCCGATGACGGGTCCACCTTGGCCACCACCCGCCGCGCCTTCGTCCAACTCTCTGCCTGGTACAGGAAGCCCTTGTACCGCACCACCGACTTGTGGCTCGGTCGCCCCACCGGCCGCGTCAGCAGTTCGGCGATATCTCGCTCCAGGCTGTCGTTGGCCGGGATGCGGATGGCATACTTCACGCCCCGCTTTTCCAGCGCCTCGTAGATCTCCGGCTTGGCGAAGGCGGCATCCGCGCGAAACACCACCTGCTTGCCCTGCTTCTGCTAGCGCTCGATCTCGGGCAGCAGCACTTCTTCCCAACCCTCGGCGTCATGCACCTTACCCGGCCGCAGCTTCCCCGCCAGGCGGGGGCCCTCGCAGTCAAACAGCAGCGGAGGATGATAGCAGGTGGACCCGAAGGAACCGTAGCAGGCGCTCCCCTGCTGCTCGGCGTAAGCGGGGATCTCGGTGGAATCGATGTCCAGCACGACCCGTCGCGGTGAATCCACGTCCTCTACCCTGCCGAGCAGCTCGCGGTTGATCCATGCCACGGTGGCCAAGTCCTCGTCCTCGGCCAGCATCTGGGTGTCGAAGCACTGCACCCGCGATCGCTGGAAATCGATTTTCAAGCAGGAATTGAACAAGAGCTGAAAGGGCTGATTCTGTTTCTCTGCTACTGCGTGTGTACCTCCGGAGGGTCTTCATTGCGTTCAGGCCCCTGTTAACAGAGGCGTCAGGGGCCTGACGGGGTTATGGGTGAGTGCTGACAAATGGAGGTGCGCCTTGGAGCCTTGGCGTGCTTGGCGCCTTCTTGGCGGGCCTGGCGCGAACCCTACTTGGCCACTGCCGCGACGGCATCCACGGCAAAGGCGGCGTCCATGGATGCCAGTCCTTCGACCGGCACGATAGCGCCCGCGGGCGGCCGGGCGGCGTCCGAGAACTCTCCTCCCACCTTCGTGGACAGCTCGGCGAAGTAGCCGGAGAGCGGGTAGATGTTCCATACGGCCGCCTGGGAAAAACCGGCGCCGGCCTGCTCCAGCGTCTTGCCCAGACGCTGGAAGGCCAGGCGGGCGTCGGCCTCGGTCAGGCCGAAGGCAAGCTGGGTACCCGTCAGGGCGAGCCGGACAGGCCCAACCACTGCGATCTGAGAGACCCCCGGCCGCTTCGTGAGCTCCGCCGGGTTCACCAGGCGCAGCGCTTCCTCAGGGGCTTGACGCAAACGCGCCACGGCTTCGCACTGCACGGAACTTCTCCCGAGCACCCGCTGCCCTTGCGCGAAGCTCAGGGCCGCTCCCGGGAACGCTGCCGCAAGGCGGCTGCGCACCGCGTCGAAGTCGTCCAGCGAGGTCAGAAAGCAGGCGGCGCGCAAGACATCGCCGGGCTCCAGGTGGAGCGCCCGCAACGCCACCCGCAGACGGCTCACGGACTGCTCAGCCAGAGGAGCGGCCGGCGCGAGCGGCTGCTCCGAGACGCCCGCTTGAGGCGAGATGAAGGCCAGCCCATGCGGGTTAACCGCCTTCTTCTCCACCGCCACGGCTTCCAGCAACACTTGCGCTCCCTCCAGAGGCAGCGCCCCCACGCGCACCACGCTCAACGCCGGCAGGGCCAGGCGGCGCTCGACGAAAACCTCGCTCACGATGGCCGAAACACGACGGATGTCGCCGCTGCCCGCCACGAAGCCGCGCAGCTTGACGATCTGCGCGCCATGCGCCTGCTGTAGCAGGACCCGCAAGCCGTCTCGCACCTGCTGCGAGAGCAGGCCCCGGGCCGAAAGCGGCGAGACCTGGAAAACCAGTCTTTGGGTTTCCGCCACTACCACCGCGGGCAGTTCCTTGGGCAGCTCCAGCGTCTGCGTGATCTCCGGCTCGGCGCGCTTCTTCCGCTGGGCGAGGCTGGTGAAGCTTGCCACGCCGACCATGAGGGTGAGAGCGGCGGTGACGGCCACTGCGCGCATGGTTTTCGCCAGTGATTTTAGCAGATCCGCGGAAGAGCAGCCGTTTCGGCAAGATCGGGCAAACATTCCGGGCCGTCGTTCGTATCACCTGTAATGACCTCCCTGGCTGCTGACCTGAAGTTTGCGCTGCGGGTGCTGCGCCGCAGCCCGCTGTTCACCTGCGTGGCCCTGGCCTCGCTGGCGCTGGGCATCGGCGCCAACACGGCCATCTTCACGCTCATCGACCAGCTCATGCTCCGGCTTCTGCCCGTCAAAAACCCGGAGCAACTGGTCATGGTCTGGTCCACCGGGCCGCACATGGGCAACAACAACGGCTCCCGCGCGGCCTCCTACCCGATGTACCAGGACTTCCAGCGGCAGGGCCAGGCCTTCACGCACGTCTTCTGCCGCTACTACACGTCGCTGTCGATCAGCTTCGACGGCCAGACCGAGCGCGTGATCGCCGAGCTCGTCTCCGGGAACTACTTTCAGGCGCTGGGGGTCCGTCCCGCCATCGGCCGGATCTTTTCGCCGGAAGAGGACGACCGCCAGTACCAGGGCCATCCGGTCGCCGTGCTGAGCCACGACTATTGGGTGAACCGCTTTGGGGCGGACGCCGGGGTGGTCGGGAAGAAGATCCTGGTGAACAACTACCCCATGGTGATCGTCGGCGTGTCGGCGGCGGGGTTCACGGGGCTGGATCCCTCGGGCTCGCCGCAGATCCGCGTGCCCATCCTGATGAAGCCGTTGATGACGCCGAACTGGGACGATCTGGGGAACCGGCGCAGCCAGTGGATCCAACTGTTCGCGCGCATGAAGCCCGGCTACACGGTGGAATCGGCGCGGGCGTCGCTCCAGCCGCTGTTTCATCAGATCCTTCGCCAGGAGATGACCGAGCCGGCCTTCAGCAACGTGTCGCAGTACTACCGCGATCTGTTCATGAAACGCACGGTGCGGATGGAGACGGCCGCGGCCGGGTATTCCTTCCTGCGGCAGAGCTATTCGACGGCGCTCGTCGTGCTGATGTCGATGGTCGGGCTGGTGCTGGTGATTGCCTGCTCGAATGTGGCGAACCTGCTGATCGCCCGGGCGGCGGCGCGGCAGAAGGAAATCGCCGTGCGGCTCGCGGTGGGCGCCTCGCGCTGGCAGCTTCTGCGACCGCTGCTGGTGGAAAGTCTGCTGCTGTCGGTCACCGGCGGGATCATAGGGTTGGTGCTCTCCTTCTGGATGATCCGCGGCCTGTTGAGTTTCCTGCCCGCCGGGGGCGTGCCGCTCATGCTGCGGGCCGAGCCGGATTCGCGCATCCTGGCCTTCAACATCGCGCTGGCGCTGGCCACGGGCCTGTTGTTCGGCCTGGCCCCGGCCTTCCAGGCCCTGCGGGTGAACCTGTCGGGCGCGCTGAAGGACGTGGCGGGCGCGGTGGCCGGCGCCAGCGGCTCGGTGCGGCTGCGCAAGGGCCTGGTAACCGCGCAGGTGGCGCTGTCCTTCCTGCTGCTGGCCGGCGCAGGGCTGTTTGTCAAGACGCTGAACAACCTCAAGGACATGAATCCGGGTTTCCGTGACATCGGCAACCTGATCACCTTCCAGGTGGCACCCGAGCTGAACGGCTACTCGGCTTCGCGCATGCGGGCGTTCTACAAGCAGCTCCTGGAGAACGTCCGCGCGGTGCCCGGGGTGAAGGCGGCTGGCTTCGCCCGTGTTCCGCTCCTCCACGGGTGGGAATGGGACTCGTCCATGTCCGTCGAGGGATACCAGCACAAGGACGGGGAGGACATGCAGGCGTTCATGAACAGCTTGTCCCCGGGCTACTGGCAGACTATGGGCGTGCCGCTGCTGGAAGGCCGCGACTTCGACGCTCGGGACGAAGGGGAACGGCGGACGGTCGCGATCGTCAACAGGAAGTTCGCGCAGCACTTCTTCGGCAAGCGGAGCGCCATCGGGCGGCATATCGGTTTCGGCCGCCGCCCGGATACCAAGCTCGATATCGAGATCGTCGGCGTCGTGGAGAACTCCCTATACGAGGGCCCGCGCGAGGGGGTGCACCGCCAGGCCTTCGTGCCGCACCTCCAGGGACCCTTCCCCGGCTCGGTCGCCTTCTACGTGCGCACCTCGCTGGAATCGAAGCAGATGTTTGCGGCGCTGCGCCGCGAGGTCATGAAGCTGGACCCGGCCATGCCGGTCTACGAGATGAAGACGCTGGAGAACCAGCTCGACGAGACGCTGGGGACCGAGCGCCTGATTGCGGCGCTGTCGGCGGCTTTCGGCGGCGTGGCCACGCTGCTGGCAGTGATCGGCCTGTACGGCGTGATGGCCTTCGTGGTGGCGCGGCGGACGCGGGAAATCGGGCTGCGCATGGCGCTGGGGGCGCACCGGGGCGCAGTCGTGTGGTTGGTGATGCGGGAAGTGCTCGGGCTGCTGGTGATTGGCCTGGCGGTCGGCCTCCCGTCGGCCTACCTGTTGAGCCGGTACGTCTCGTCGCAGCTCTTCGGGCTTTCGCCCGCCGATCTCCCGACGGCGCTGACGGCGCTGGCGATTCTGGGGACTGCCGCTGCCGGCGCGGGCTTTCTGCCCGCGCGCCACGCCAGCGCCATCGACCCGATCCGGGCCCTGCGGTACGAGTAGACGGCAACGGGCGGCAGGGATTGCGCCGGGCGAGCCAATATGGTATGCTCGGCTGGCTGGCCTATGTTCCCGAAGCCCGAACTGGATGTCCACTCCGGGGTTCCCCTGTACCTCCAATTGCACCAGCAGATTAAGACGTCCATCTGCTCGGGGCGCTTGGTGCTGGGCGAGAAGCTGCCAGCCACTCGCGGTTTGGCTGGCACACTTGGACTGAACCGCGCCACCGTCTCTGCCGCCTACCAGTTGCTCGAATCCGAGGGCCTTATCTGCGGACATGTGGGCCGCGGCAGTTTCGTCACCGCAGACGCCCCCGAGGCGGCCCCCAGGTTGGACTGGGAGGAGCTGCTCCCGGAGGCCGCCTTCCTGCCAGCCACGGCGGAGCCGCCCGCCGATGAGCTGATCAGCTTCGCCTCCTCCCGGCCTGCGGAGGCCCTGTTCCCACTTGAGGCTTTCCGGCAGAGCTGCCAGGAAGTGCTGGAGGGCGCCCAGATGGGGACCATCTTGCAGCTCGGCTCCCCTGGTGGCTACCCCCCGCTCCGGCAGTATCTGCTCGAGGCTGCCCGCCACGCGGGCCTGGCCCGGCCGGGCGACGACATCCTGATCACCAACGGCTGCCAGCAGGGCTTCGATCTCTTACAGCGGGTGCTGGTGCGGCCCGGCGACCGGGTGGTGGTGGAGGATCCCGTCTTCCCGAACCTCAAGAACCTGTTCCTGCGCGCCGGGGCGCAGCTTCTGGGGGTTCCAGTGGGGCCGGAAGGCATAGATCTGGCGGAGTTGGAGCGGCTGCTGGCTACGCCTCGGGTGAGGCTGCTGGTGGTCACTTCGAACTTCCAGAATCCGACGGGCGCGACCTTGCCGCTGGCGGCGCGCCAGGCCATCCTGCGCTTGGCGCGCGGCGCCGGCGTGGTGGTGGTCGAGAACGACATCTACGGCGAACTGCGCTACCGGGGCGAGCCGGTCCCGCTCATCAAGCGGCTGGACGAATCCGGCGACACGGTCCTGCTCGGCAGCTTTTCGAAAATCACCTTTCCCGGCCTGCGGGTGGGCTGGGTGATCGGCCCGCGCCTCCTGGTGAGCCGCCTGGCCGAGGCCAAGCAGTGGTCGGACTTGCACACCGACCAGCTCTCGCAGGCGGCGCTGCTGCGCTTCGCCGAGTCCGGGCGCCTGGAGAAGCACCGGGCGCAGGTGCGCGCGGCGGGGACCGAGCGCTTGGAGGCGGTGCTGGAGGCCTGCCGGCGGCATCTGCCTGGCGGCACGACGTTCACGCGTCCGGAGGGCGGCATGAACCTCTGGGTGCGGCTGGTGGCGCCGCTGGATGCCGGGGAACTGCTGGTGCGGGCCCAGCGCGAAGGCGCCAGCTACCTGCCCGGGAAATACTTCGAGGTTTCGCGTCGTCATCCCGGCGGCCTGCGCTTGAGCTTCGCGGGCCTGCCGCCGGCGAAGATAAAGGCCGGCGTGGCGATCCTGGGAAGAGTTTTCAGCGAGGAGCTGGAGCGCGCGCGGGCATTCCACCGCTGGGCGCCGGCTCCGGCGATGGTGTGAAGCAAGGAGGCAGTTGCGATGTACCTGGACGACACATTCCGCGTCAAGACCGGCCTGGCCGAGATGTTTAAGGGCGGCGTGATCATGGACGTCACCACCGCCGAGCAGGCCCTCATCGCCGAGAAGGCGGGGGCCGCGGCGGTGATGGCCCTGGAGCGCGTGCCCGCCGACATTCGCAAGGAAGGCGGCGTGGCGCGCATGGCGCCCATCCGCAGGATCCGGGAGATCATGGAGGCGGTTTCGATCCCGGTGATGGCTAAGTGCCGCATCGGGCACTTCATGGAGGCGCGCATCCTGGAGGCGCTCAGAGTGGATTACATCGACGAGAGCGAGGTGCTCACCCCCGCCGACGAGGAGCACCACGTAGACAAGCGGGCCTTCCAAGTGCCCTTCGTCTGCGGAGCGCGCAATCTGGGCGAGGCGCTGCGCCGCATCGCCGAGGGCGCCGCCATGATCCGCACCAAGGGCGAGGCGGGCTCGGGCAACATCGTCGAAGCCGTGCGCCACATGCGGACCATCCAGAAAGAGATGAAGCAGTTGACCGTCGCGGGCAAGGAGGAGCTGGTCGCCGAAGCCAAGAAGTTGCAGGCGCCCCTCGAGCTGGTCGAGTGGGTGGCCGAGCACGGCAAGCTGCCGGTGCCGAACTTCTCCGCCGGCGGCATTGCCACGCCTGCCGACGCGGCCCTGGTGATGCAACTTGGAGCCGAGGCGGTCTTCGTCGGCTCGGGTGTCTTCAAGAGCGAGGACCCCGAGGCGCGCGCCCGGGCCATTGTCAAGGCGGTTACTTACTACAACGACCCGGCGAAGCTGCTGGAGGCCAGCGAAGAGCTGGGTCGCGCCATGTTCGGCCTGGACGTTGCGACCATGCCGGAATCCGAGCGGCTGGCGGTGCGGGGCTGGTGAGTAGAACAGGCATTCCTGCCTGTTTTGACGAGCATGAAGCGAATCGGCGTGCTGGCGCTGCAAGGGGACTTCGAGGCGCACCGGGCGGCGCTCGAACGGGCGGGCGCCACGGGCATCGAGGTGCGCCGGGCCGCGGAGCTGGACGGCCTGGACGGGCTCATTATCCCGGGCGGCGAGAGCACCACCATGCTGCGGCTGCTGCGGGAGGAGAAGCTGTTCGAGCCGCTCGTCGAGTTCGGCCGCCGCCGGCCCGTCTTTGGCACCTGCGCCGGCGCCATCCTGCTGGCGCGGGAAGTCTCCCACCCGGCGCAGGAGTCGCTGGGCCTGATCGACATGGTGGTGGAGCGCAACGCCTATGGGCGCCAGTTGGAGAGCCGCGTGGTCCGCCTGACGCCCGAGGAGAAGTTCCTCCAGCGCGCCGGGCCGGGCGAAGTGGAGGCGGTGTTCATCCGCGCGCCGCGGATTCTGGCGGTGGGGCCGGGAACGGAAATCTACCTGCGGCACGACGGGGACCCCGTGCTGGTCCTCCAGGGGCCGCACCTGGCCGCCACTTTTCATCCGGAGCTGAGCCGGGATGGACGCATTCACCGGCTGTTCGTCGAGAGATTATGACCATGCCTCCCTACCGCGTGCTGTTCGTCTGCATCGGCAACTCCTGCCGCAGCCAGATGGCCGAGGGCTTTGCCCGCGCTTACGGCAGCGATGTGATGGTCGCCGAAAGCGCCGGATTGAACCCGTGCGGGGTGATCTTTCCACCCACCATCCAGGTGATGCTCGAGAAGAACATTTCGCTTGACGACGCTTACTCGAAAGGCATCGACTGGATGCGCGTGAATGAGTTCGACCTGATCGTGAACATGAGCGGCTTCCCGTTTCCGTTCCCGGATTCGCCCAGGGTGCGGACCTGGACGGTGGAGGATCCCGTGGGCATGAGCCTGGAGCGGCACCGCGAAATCCGCGATCAGATCGAGTTCCTGGTCAGGGGCCTGATCGCCCAGCTGCGCGCCAGGCCGCGCTAGGCTATGATGTCTCCTTGGAGATCCATCGCATGCGCTTTGTCTCGCTCGTTTGCACGCTAGTCCTGGCGATCGCTGCCGCTTTCGCCGCTCCCGCTGACGACCTCCGCCAGATCGAGAAGTCCTGGGCCGCGGCGGTCGTCAAGAACGACTTCGCCGCCCTAGACGGCCTGCTCGGCGACCGCCTCATCTACGCCCACTCCAGCGGCGTCGTAGAAACCAAGGGCGAGTATCTCGCCAAGCTCAAGAGCGGCGTCCAGAAGTACGACTCCATCGAACATGCAGCCGTCAAAGTCGAAGTCTACGGGGACGCCGCCGTGGTCCACGCCACCGTGCGCATGCGCGGCGCCACCAAGGGCGAGCCCTTCGACAACCGGCTGATGATGCTCCACCTCTGGGTGAAAGACGCCGGCCGCTGGCGCCTGGCCGCCCACCAAACCACCCGTCTGCCCTAGGCGCCGGGCCGGCGGCCCGATTTGACAGGCCCGCCGCGGCCCATCCACAATGGGAGATAGGCGCTGCGGATGTGGCGGAATTGGCAGACGCGCTAGATTCAGGTTCTAGTGTCCGCAAGGACGTGGAGGTTCAAGTCCTCTCATCCGCACCAGGGTCTTGCCGCCGGCGCATCAACGGGGCCGCCGGTTATAATGTTTGGACGTGGAGTCACTGTCTGAGTTACTAGAACGTTTCCGCCGCGGACCGGACCTGGTGGCGGCCTCGATCACGGGGGCGGCCAGCGCCGAGTTGGATTTCTCGCCCGGGCCGGAGAAGTGGAATATCCGCCAGATTCTGGCCCACCTGGCCGACTCGGAGATCGTTTGCGCGGACCGCTTCCGGCGCGTCATCGCCGAAAGCAACCCGACCCTGGTGGGTTACGACCAGGAGGCCTGGGCCGCCCGCCTCAACTACAAGCGCCGCAAAACCTCCGCTTCGCTGGACCTGTTCCGGCGGCTGCGGGCCGAGAACTACACGCTGCTCAAGGATCTGCCGGAGCCGGCCTTCGAGCGGACCGGCACGCACACCGAGCGGGGGACGGTGACGCTGCGACAGTTGGTCGAGTACGACACCGAGCACCACGAGAAACATGCGCAGCAGTTGCAGGAACTGCGGCGGCAGTATCGCCAGGCCAAGTCCAGACCGTAGCATGGGATTCCTGCCGGTGGCGGCGCTCGGGACGGCGATGGCGGTGGGGAGCGCCGCGCCGCAAGCCGGGCTGCCGCCGGAGGTGCTGCTACTGACCCGCATCAAGCGGCGGATGGCGCAGAACCTCGAGCATATTCCCGACTACACCTGCCTGGAGACGATCGAGCGCTCCCGGCGTCGCGCCGCCCTCCAGCCGTTCCAGGTGGTGGACACCGTGCGGCTGGAGGTAGTCGTGGTGGGCGGGAAGGAACTGTATTCCTGGCCGGGAGCGGAGAAGTTCGAGGAGGAGGAGGTAGGAGCGATCGTCACGGGCGGCCTGATCAGCAGCGGCGATTTCGCCATGCACGCGCGCGGTGTGTTCGCAACCACCAGCCCAATGTTCACCTTCGGCGGAGTGGAGGAGCTGAACGGACGGCGGGCCCTCCGCTACGACTTCCGCATTCCGCTCATGGCGAGCGGCTGGGAGATCACTTACGGGCAGGAGAGCGGGAAGGTGGGCTCGACAGGCTCCTTTTGGGCGGACGAGCAAACGCTGGACGTGCTCCGCCTGGAGGTGCGTGGTGACCCGATCCCGCCGAACTTGTCGATCGCCGAGGTCTTCACCCGAATCAACTATGGCAAGGTTCGCATCGGCGCTTCCGAGGTTGTTCTCCCCCAAGGGGCGGAAGTGGGGATGACAGGCCTGCTGGGAGCAGGCTCCCGCAACCGCATCGAATTCACCCACTGCCGCGAGTACGTGGGCGAGTCGGTGATCTCCTACGGACCGCCAGCCGAGGTGGCCGCGGCGGCTACGCCGCGGAGGTTCACCGAGGTCAGGTTGCCGGTGGGTCTGGAAGTCCCGATCGAACTGGACACCGCGATCGATTCCCAGACTGCCCGAGTCGGCGACCTCATCATGGCCCGGGTGCGGACGGACGTCAGGCAAAAGAACACCCTGGTCGTGCCGCGGGGCGCCCTGCTGAAGGGCCGCATTCGAAGGCTGGAGAAGCATGACGACAGCGGCGCGTACTTCGTAGTGGGCCTTGAATTCCTGGCCATGGAATTCGATGGCAAACGGGCGGGCTTCTTCGGCGAGCTTCGGGAGGTGGGTCCGCTGGAGGGCCTAAACCGGCAGTTGTTCAGCTCCGGCCTGCGGCGCGAAACCCGCTGGCAGGAAACCATTACGGCGCGGCAACTGCCCGGAGTCGGGACGTTTTTCATGCGAGGAAGCCGCTTCCGGTTGCCGCGAGGGCTGCGCATGACCTGGGTTACGCAGGAGATCAGGCGGTAGGGCAGGAGGTAACGCATGACGGATCGCAGGGCTTTTTTGCAGGGCGCGGTGCTGGCGTCCGCGGCCACGGGCGCGGCTGAGAGCGCCGGCGTGCCGCTCAGAGAGAAGTTGTTCGGGTGCATCGCCGGATGCCACATCGGCTCGTCCATGGGTGCCGTGGTGGAGGGCTGGCCGTATGAGCGGATCGAGAAGCAGCACGGGACGCTGATGCGGCTGCTGCCGTACGAGCACTATCGCAACGGGTGGGTGCGCGAGCCCGGCACCACCGAGGACGGAGTGGAACGTCAGAAACTCATGATCACCGCGATCATCGAGAAGCAGGACCGGGTCACTGCCGAGGATGTGCGCAGGATCTGGGTGCGCGACATCAAGCCCGAGTCAGCGGGTAAGGTCTCCGAGCCGTTCGAGGCGGTCTTGCTGGCTATGGCGAAAACGCCCATTCCGGCGGGCGACCTGGGCCAATACTGCGATTACGCGGGCCTGGTTTCGATGGCGCGCTCCTGCCACCCGCTGGGCCTGATCAATGCGGGCGACGTGGCCGGGGCCATCGAGGATGTCTACGAAGTGGGCCGGCTGTATCAGACCCCCAACAGCCGGGGCCTGCACTGGGCGGCAGTGACGGCGGCCTCGATCGCCGCGGCCACCAAGCCTGACGCGACTGTGGACTTCGTGCTGGGAGCGGTCTTCGACCGCTGCGACAAGGGCGTGGTCCGGGAGATAGACAGAGGCCTGAAGCTGACCGCCGGTTGCAGAGACTTCCGGGAGCTGCGGGCGGCGTTCGCTCCGGTGTACAGCGGCACGGGCATTCCCTACGCCAACAGCTATGCCAATGAGGTCGTCACCAAGGCGGTGTGCATCTTCCGGATGGTGAGAGGCGACACCTGGCAGGCCATTGTCGCGGGCGTCAACATGGGCCGCGACACCGACTGCATGACGGCCGTTGCCGCCGGGATCTCCGGAGCCTTGACCGGCGCCGGTTCGCTGCCGCCGGAGCTGATCGGCCAGGTGGATCACGCTACCAGTCTGAATATCTATACCAACTCGCAACGCACCTTGCGGCAGCACGCCGACGGGCTCTACGACGCCTTCAAGGCGCGGCTACGCAAGATGCGCGACTACGCCGAGCAGATGGACCGGGCCTGACGAGGAAGCCCAAGGATCCTGCGCGCCAGCAGCATAACGCCCTACCGGCGCGTCTTCAGGTGCTTGTCGAAGAAGGCGTCCACGGCAGCGTCGATCTTCGGCCCGCTGAAGCCGTGGCCCGCGCCCCGCACGACCTCGAAGGCGGCCTCGACGCCCGCTTTCTTCAGGGCCTGGTAAAACAGCTCGCTCTGGTTCAGGGGAACGGTGTCGTCGCGATCGCCGTGCATGATCAGGAAGGGCGGGTCGTCCTTGGTGATGTACGTGACCGGGCTGGCGCGCCGCGCTTTCTCTGGGTTCTTGGGAATCGGCCCGCCGATGAGCTGCGCTTCCGGGGAATCCGGCGCGTCGTGCGCGATGCTGCTGGGGAACTTGCCGATCCGCAGGAGGTCGGTCGGGCCGAAGAAGTCCACCACGGCCTGGACGCGGCTGGAGTGCTTCGGGTTGCCCAGCTTCCCCTCCAGGTCCTTGACGCCGCCCGAAGTGCCGAGCAGGGCCACCAGGTGCCCGCCGGCGGAGGAGCCCCAGGCGCCGATGCGGCGGGGATCGAGGTGGTACTTGCGAGCGTTGGCGCGCAGCCAGCGGACTGCGGCTTTCACGTCCTCGATCTGCGCCGGGAAGACGGCTTCCTGGCTGAGCCGGTAGTCAATGCTGGCCACTGCGTAGCCGCGCACGACCTGCCGGATGGCGGGGGAACGCTCCTTGTTGCCGCCGCGCCAGGCGCCGCCGTGAACCCACAAGATGACCGGCAGCCGGGCGTGCATCTGCTCGGGCAGGTACAGATCCAGGAGCAGGTCCTTGCCGCCGGCGCGCGCGTAAACCAGGTTGCGTTCGACCTTGACGCCCGCGGGAATCTTCGGCGGCGGTGGCTGCGGCTGGGCCGACGCAGCCGCGAACGGGGTCAGCATGACCAGGGCGAACAGGCGCGCGCGCATTCGGTTCCTCAGGACACGAATCTACCACAAGCCGGCACAGCGATCGGCGCGACTGCGCTATCCTGTTCTACTCACAGGAGGAATATGAAGGTCATTGCGTTCAACGGCAGCGCCCGGAAGGATGGAAACACCGCCATCCTGCTGCGGTACGTCCTGAGCGAGCTGGAAAGGGAAGGCATCGAGACCGAACTGGTGCAGCTCAGCGGCGCCAAGATCCACGGCTGTCTGGCCTGCCGCTCCTGTTTCTCCCGGAAGGACCGCCGCTGTTCCCAGAAGGACGACATGGGCAACGAGTTCATCGAGAAGATGCTCGGCGCCGACGGCATCCTGCTAGGCTCACCGACTTATGTGGCCGACGTTTCCCCGGAAATCAAGGCGCTGATCGACCGGGCCGGCATGGTGGGCCGCGCCAACGACGACATGTTCCGGCGCAAGGTGGGCGCGGCGGTGGTGGCGGTGCGCCGTGCCGGCGCCATTCACGCCTTCGACACGCTGAACCACTTCTTCCTGATCATGGAGATGATCGTGCCCGGCTCCTCCTACTGGAACATAGCGATCGGGCGCGAGAAGGGCGAAGTGGAGAAGGACGCCGAAGGCATCCAGACCATGAAGACGCTGGGGCAGAACATGGCGTGGGTGCTGAAGAAGATCCAGGGCTGAGCGCAGAGGGGAAGGCGCTACGCTGTACGCTTTGCCCTGCGCTCCTCGCGATCCATCCCCTCGCGCAGCAGCATCTTCATGTACGTTTGGTAGCCCAGGCCCTTACCGGCGGCCAAGCGCCGGGCGCGCTGCAAATCGTCCGTCGGGACCCGCAGCATCACCTTGTGCGAACGCGGTTTCACCAGGGCCTCGGTTCGCTTGGAGACAGTGATGCCGATGCTCTTGCCGCCGATGCGCAACGCCCCCTCTCTTTCCGCCTGCTCGAACAGCCCGAGAATGCGGCTCTGGTTCTGCTCAAACCAGCGCGCTTCCTCAGCCTCGGTGCGGGTGTTCGCTAGGTTTCTTCTGGGCATTACCTGATTCCTTCCTCACTCGGCGGTAGAATGCGCGCCACTTCCGATTGGCCCTTGACTGCTGTTGCCTTAACGCCGTGCCGCACGAGGTAGGCGCTGCTGGCCTCGTCCCAGTCGAAGCCCGGTGTCCCCACCGCCATCAAGGATAGTGTATACCCAATGCCAATACAAACGTCGGCCATGACCGCGCCCTGACTTCCTGCCTGGGCCGCAACATGGCCTGGGTGCTGAAGAAGATCCAGGGCTGAACACAGGCAGGAATGCCTGTGCCACCGGGGTCACCCCTGCCCGTAGTAGGCGCCGCGGCCGTGCTTGCGGTGGAAATGCTTGTCCAGCAGCGCGCGGGAGACCGGCCGGGCCTCCGGGTTCGCCGCCAGGGTCAGCAGCGCCACGAGCGCCACTTCCTCTAGCAGCACCGCGTTGTGCGCTGCCTCGGAGGCGGTTTTTCCCCAGCAGAACGGCCCATGGCTGGCCACCAGCACGGCCGGCATCTCCAGCGGAGAGACGCCCGCCAGGCGGCGCACGATGATGTGCCCGGTGCTGGCCTCGTAATCCGACTCTATCTCCTCGGGCGTCAGCGGCTCGGTCACAGGGACGGCGCCGTGGAAGTAATCCGCGTGGGTGGTGCCCAGACAGGGAATCTCGCGCTCTGCCTGCGCCCAGGCCGTCGCGTAGCGGGAGTGGGTGTGGGCCACGCCGCCGATCTCGGGGAAGGCGCGATAGAGAACCAAGTGCGTCGGCAGATCCGAGGAAGGGCGCAGCTTGCCCTCGACCGCTCTGCCTTCGAGGTCCACTACGACCAGGTCCACCGGCTTCATCGTCTAGTACGGCACGCCGCTGGGCTTGATGACTACGAGCCCCTCGTCCCGCGCAATCCCGCTCGCGTTTCCGAAGGTGTAAAGCACCAGCCCGCGGCGGACCAGTTCGAGGTTCGCCTCCAAAACCTCTTCGCGCAGCGCCTCGAGCATTACGCCGTTCCCCGCACTTCGGCGGCGACCAGCCGCAACACAGGCAGCACGTCACCCGCGGCCACCGGCGCGGCGCCGGCCTTCCCGAGGCCGAAGTACAGCTTCTTGTAGAGCGGGTAGAGCCGCTCGTAGACCTCGGCCTCGGCGGGCTCCGGAGCCACGGTGCGGAACTTCGGGCACAGGGCGTCCTGCGCCTCCTCGATGGTCTTGAAGGTGCCGGCGGCCAGAAAGGCGAAGATGGCCGAACCCAGGCTGGTCACTTCGCTCTGCGGGACCAGCACCGGCTTGTTGAGGACGTTGGCGTAGATGCGGTTTAGCACCTCGTTCTTCTGGGGCACGCCGCCGCCGTTGATCACGCGCCGTATAGGCACGCCGTATTCTTCCATGCGCTCCAGGATCACCCGCGTGTGGAAGGCCGTGCCTTCGATGGCCGCGAAGAGTTCGTCCTGCGCCGTGTGGGTGAGCTTCCACCCCAGGGTGACGCCGCCCAGCTCGGGGTTGACCAGAACTGTCCGGTCGCCGTTGTCCCAGGTGAGCCGCAGCAGCCCCGTCTGGCCGGCCCGGTACCGCTCGAGCCCTTGCGAGAGCGCCGCCACCCTCGCTCCGGCGCGCCGGGCGATGGCCTCGAAAATGTCGCCGGTGGCCGAGAGCCCGGCTTCCACCCCGGTCAGCTTCGGGTGAATGGATCCCTGCACCACGCCGCACACCCCGGGTATGAGCCGGACGTTCTCCCCGATCGCCATGATGCAGGTCGAGGTTCCGATGACATTGACTACGTCGCCCTGGCGGACGCCTGCGCCTATGGCGTCCCAGTGGGCATCGAAGGCGCCCACCGGGATGGGGATGCCCGCTTTGAGTCCCAGTCTGAGGGCCCGCTCCGGCGTGAGCCGGCCGGCGAGCTGGTCCGAGGTGGCGTAGCGGCCCTGCAATTTCGCCCGCACGCCCTTCAGCAGCGGATCGACGGCCGCCAGGAACTCCTCCGGGGGCAGCCCGCCCAGCGCGGCGTTCCACATCCACTTGTGGCCCATGGCGCAGACCGAGCGCGGCACCCGCGCCGGGTCGGTTATGCCGCACAACACCGCGGCCACCATGTCGCAGTGCTCGAGCGCAGTGACCATCCGCGCCGGCTTGTCCGGGTTGTGGCGCAGCCAGTGCAGCAGCTTCGAGAACCCCCACTCGGAGGAATACACGCCGCCGCACCACTCGATGTTCTCCAGTTTCAGCCGGTGCGCGGTCTCAGTGATCAGGGCCGCCTCGCGCCAGGCCCGGTGGTCGCACCAGAGATAGTAGTCGTCCAAAGGCTCCAGACCCTGGCTCACCGGCAGCACGCTGGAGCCCGTGGTGTCGAGCGCGATGGCCGCGATCTGCTCTCCGGCGACCCCAGCGGCCCCCAGAGCCTTTTCCGTGGCTTCCGCGAGCGCTCGCATGTGGTCCGCATGGCTCTGCGTGGCGTGGTCGGGATCCTCCTTCTTGCGGTGCAGCGGATACTCGGCCACGCCCGAGCCGAGGCGTCCCCGCCGGCTGTCAACGATAGAAACCCGGACGCTGAGCGTGCCGAAGTCCACTCCCGCCACAACGCTCATGGTGATCTCCTATCTGTGCCAGTACATCTCCCAGCCCAGGTACTTGGTGGCAGCCTCGTAAACCGCCGCCGCGCTCTGGCTCAAGTTGGCCGCCACGTGATGCTCGAAGCCGCATTCGCAGATGTAACGCAGCAGCTCCTGGAGCCGCGGGATCTCGACCACGCCCGCGCCGCCAAAGGTCTCCAGCGGATCCTCGGTGAAGACGCCCTCGCCGACGTAGCCGCGGATGCGGCCGCTGAGGTCGCTGGTCGAGAACCGCGCATAGGTCATCGGGCCGGCCTTCACGCGGCCCACGCAGGTGCCATAGCTGTTCAGTTTGCCCACCGAGCCCGCGATGATCTCCTGGAAATCCATCCGCACCTTCGCGAAGAAGTGCCTGGGCAGGTTGCTGCAATGGAAGCAAACCGCCTTGTCGGGGTCGTTGCCGTAGTTGTTGTTCCAGTCCAGCAGGGCGCTGGGCGTCTCGGAGGCCAGCCGCAGCGCGTGCATGGCGATGGCGCCGGGAACGTCCACCTCGCAGGCGCTGGACATCAGGCGGTCGCTCATCATGCTCATCACCGTGCAGGGCACCACGCCGAAGTACTCCTCCATCGAGGTCCAGCACTGCACGGCGCTGATCGTCAGGCCGGCTTCCCGCATCCAGTCGTCGATGACCGCCCCCAGCTTGGCCATCTTCAGCAGCGCCGCCGCGGGCACTTCCGGCGTCGGGACGTACTGCTCGATCTGTCGGCGCTTCTCGCGCGCCGCCGGGTCGTCGTCTTTCATCCGCGAGATGCGCCCGAAGATCTCCGAAAGGTCGATCGGCTCGATGGTGATGCCGGCGGCCTCCAGGATCTTCTCGCTGAAGCGGACCGTGTTGAACGCCGCCGGCCGGGCGCCAATAGCGCCGACGCGCAGGCGGCGCAGGCCGTTGGCCACGCGGCAGACCGCGGCGAACCATGCAAGGTCGTGCGCGAATTCCGGCGAGCCGGGCGCCTCGGTGTGCAGCGTAGTGAGCGAGCAGGGAATGCGGTACTGCTGGAGATTGTTGCAGGCGCTCATCTTGCCGCAGAAGCTGTCCCGGCGGTCCGCGATAGTCATCCGGGCGGCGCTGTCGGGGAAGGCGTGAATCAGCACCGGAACGTTGAGGTCCGCCAGGCGCAGCGTCTCCGCCACGGCCCGCTCGTCACCGAAGTTGGGCAGCGTGACGATGACGCCGTCGATGGCGCCTTGGCGGGCACGAAACAGGTCGGCGCACTGCTGCGCCTCCGCGCGCGTCTCCACTGCGCCGTGCTTGCTCTGCTCGGGAGTCAGGCAGACCGCCTCGCATCCCGCACTCTCCAGCGTCGCGATCATCTCCTCGCGGCCGCTCTTGGCCAGATGACCGGGGAAGAACCCCCGGTTCCCGACGATCAATCCGAACGTCATTTTCCTTTGCATGTGAGCGCCTCCTGTAACGCACCCCTTACCAAAAGATGACATTGAAGACCACGAACACCGCGGCGACCACCCCGGCCCAGAATATCGGGCGTTTGTAGATGGGCAGGTGCCCTTCCGAAGGCACCTCTGTGCAGCCGTAGACCAGGCCCACCAGCCGTTTCTCCTCCACCGGCCGGGTCAGCAGGCTGACCACCACGGTGACCACTACGCACACAATCCAGCACCACAGCGCGCGGTACATGTTCTCGGCCATGTCCTTGGCGTTGGGCGACAGCGCAATGATCCCCAGGGCGCTGTGGTCGAGCTTGACCCACACGAACATGACGATCGAAGAAACGGTGCCGCAGAGCAGACCCCAGAAGCCGCCCGCCGGCGTCACCCGCTTCCACAGCATCCCCAGCAGCACCGTGCCGAACAGCGGCGCGATGAAGAAGCTGAACAGCGCCTGGACGTAGTCCATGATGCTCTTGAACTGCATCACCAAGTACGCCGTGCCGATGCTCACCAGCACGCCCAGGATGGTGCACCAGCGCCCCATCCGGACGTAATGGGCGTCGCTCGCGTCCTTCTTAATCAGCGCCCGGTAGATGTCGTAGGTCCACACCGTGGTGAAGGCGCTGACGTTGCCCGCCATTCCCGACATGAAGCCCGCGATCAGCGCGGTGATGCCCAGCCCCAGCAGTCCCGGCCCGCAGTAGCGCGCCAGCATCAGGGGCAGCACTTCGTTGTAACTATGCCCGCCCTCGGCGACGGCGACGCCTTCGCCCACCAGTTTGAACGGCAGCAGGCCCAGGCCCAGCAGCCCCGGCAGAATAACGATGAAGGGCACCATCATCTTGAACGTCGCGCCGATGATGGGCGCCATCTTGGCCGCGCGCAGGTCCTTGGCCGCCAGCACGCGCTGCACCACCAGGAAGTCCGTCGTCCAGTAGCCGAAGGAGATCACCCAGCCCAGCCCCAGCACGATCCCCGTCCAGTGTATGCCCATGGGATTGTCCGTGAACGACCCCATGGTTCTCCACAGGTGGGTGTAGTCCTGCCCCGCCAGATTTTGGGCGATGCGCGCCTGCAAGCCGCTCCAACCCCCGGCCTCGATCAGCCCCAGGATCGGGATCAGCAACGCGCCCAGCCAGATGAGCATGAACTGGAGCACCTCGTTGAAGATGGCCGAGCGCAAGCCCCCCAGCGCCACGTACACTGCCACGGTCAGCGAGGAGACCCAGATGCTGAAATTGATGTCCCAGCCCAGAACCACCTTCATGACCAGGGCCATCGCGTACATGTTGATGCCGCTCATCAGCACGGTCATGAAGCCGAAAGAAATGGCGGCCAAGGCGCGGCTCCGCTCGTCGTAGCGCAGCTTCAGGTACCCGGGAACGGAGTGGGTCTTAGAGATGTAGTAGAAGGGCATCATTACGACGCCCAGAAACAGCATCGCCGGGATGGCCCCGATCCAGTACCAGTGGGTGGCCAGAATGCCGTACTGATAAGAAGCGGCCGCCCAGCCCATCAGCTCCAGCGATCCCAGGTTGGCCGACAGGAAGCTCAAACCCGCAATCCAGGCCGTCATCTCCCGCCCGGCCAGGAAGAAGTCTTCTCCGGTCCGGGCCAGCCTCCGGAGATAGAAGCCGATGCCGAGCACCGCCGCGAAGTACGCCACGATGATGGTCAGGTCAACGCCGCCTAAGGCGATCAGCCGGCTGGAGGCCGGGGCGAGCCAATAGCAGAGTAACTGGGGCATGAGGTCTACCGTTGGATAGTAAGCTCCATGGCTTGGTTATGTAACCGGGGTTAAGCGGTAGAAGCCCGCGCTGTGCGGTTTGATCCGAAACGCGCGGCCTCCTGAAACGATTCCCAGGTTCTTTTTCTCCCACAGATCTCGAAGCGCGCACCTGGAGGGCAGGCCGAGCTCCGAAAAGTCCACCCGAATCTCCTCCTCGCCGCTGTCGCCGATATGAAACAGCGCCAGGTAGCGCGCCTTCGCGCCCGCCGGCTCGGCCACCCAGGCCACTTGGTTGCCGCGGGCGAACAGCTCGCGGCTGCGGGTGGCCCTCTGGTTGACGGCGAGGACCTCCGCGTTAGTCAGCAGGGACAGCGTCCAGGCATCGTTGCTGGGCAGATGCCCGCCGAACATCAAGGGTGAGCGCGCCACCGACCACAGCGTCATCAGCGTCCGTTGCTCGTCGCGGGTGAGCAGCGTCATCCGGTCAACGCCGCGCTCGGCGCGGATGCCGATATGACCCAGGGGCAGCATGTCGGCGTCCGGCCACGCTCCGGGGCGCGCGTGCTCCGCCCACGGCGGCAGCAGCGTGAACTGCCTCTTCAAGTCCCGCCAGCGGTCCCAGAAATCCCCCGAGATGCGCCACGTCTGGGCAAACTCGGAGAGATGCGCGACGCGCGCCACCTCCACCGGGCCGGGGGAGAGGCTCAACACGATGGGCCGCCCGGTTTTCCGAATGGCGCGGGAGAGGGCCGCGATCTCCCCGGCGTGATAGGGGTCCAGCATGTTGTCCGCCTTGATGAAGTCCACGCCCCATTCCGCGTACAGCTTGAGGATCGAGTCGTAGTAGTCCTGGGCGCCGGGGCGCGTCATCTCCAGGCCGAACATGTCGGTGTTCCACCCGCACACCGAGGTCTGGTCGGCGATCTCCTGCGCCCGTGCCCGGCTGCCGAACACGGGCGTGTTGGCGCGCACCGCCTGCCGGGGGATCCCCCGCATAATGTGAATGCCGAACTTCAGACCCTTCGAGTGAACGTAATCGGCCAGCGGCTGGAAGCCCTTGCCGCCGGCGGCGGAGGGGAACCGGTTGACCGCCGGCGTCAGCCGGCCGTACTCATCCATGAGCAGCTCGGCGTTGGGGCGGTAGCCATGCGCCTTCGCCTGGGGCTCGTACCACTGGATGTCAACGACCACGTACCGCCAGCCGTAGCGCGCCAGGTGCCGGGCCATGTAGTCGGCATTGGCTTTGACTTTCGCTTCGGTGACGGTTGTGCCGAAGCAATCCCAACTGTTCCAGCCCATGGGCGGCGTGGGCGCTATCTCGCGGGAGGCGGGTTGAGCCGCCAGGCATGTGACCGCCAGCGTCGCCGCCAGAGCGGTTCTCAGGACCGGCCTCGTGGGTTCGTTCTTTGTCAACTGCAATCTCACAGCATAATACGAACCGGGCGCGGACGCGAGGTGCGCTGCAAGCGGTTACACCTCAAACGATTCTAGTCCGCCCCACCCGGAACCGTCAAGCGCTTCTGTTCCCCACCGCCCTCAGCGGTGCGTCCGGGTGGTTCCTGAGCCCGGGGCAGGCCCCGTCGATTCCCGCAGAACCAGCTCCGGGTCGATGACGATCTCACGCCCTGGGGGAGTCGCTTTGGCCGACTCCGGCACCAGAGCCTGGAAGACCAGGTGGCCGATATGATCCCGCGGGATGTGCACGGTCGTCAGCGGGGGACAACTGAACTCCGACAACCTGATGTTGTCGAAGCCCGTCACCGAGACGTCCTCGGGCACCCGCAGGCCCTGGTCCCGCAGCTCGCGCAGCACGCCCACCGCCATGAAGTCGTTGACGCAGATGATGGCCGTGGGCCTGAACCCCGAATCCAGAAGCTCGCGCGCCGCCTGGCGGCCGCCCTCCAGCCCGTCCTGGTGAGTGACCGTGCGCCACTCCGTCTCCGGGGCGTATCGGGTGACGGTGGCGATGAAAGCCTTCTCGCGCTCGCTGGTTGGGCCGAGCGTCGAGTGGTGACCGACAAAGGCCAGCCGGCTGTGGCCCAGGTCATGCAAGTACTCCACAATTCGTTCGATGCCCCGCCGGTAGTTGACACGGATGTTGGTGATGTTTCGCCGCGGGGTGCCAACGTCATAGAACACGGTCGGAATCTTGCTCTGCGTCAGTTCGCGGATCAGGTCGGGATCCATCTCCGAGACGATGGCCGCCAGGCCCGCCACCCGCCGCCCGATCATGAGCCGAACGCTCCTGACCAGTTGCTCCGGCTGGTAGCCGGTGTGGGCCACCACGACTTCGTACCCGTGAGCGCGCGCGTCGGCCTCCAGCGCCCGGAAGATGTCGAAGAAGAACGGGTTCTCCAGGTTGGAGGCGATCATCCCCACCGTGCGGCTCTTGCCGCCGGCCAGGGTTCGGGCATGCAAGTTGGGGTGGTAGTTCAGCTCCGCCACCGCCTTGATCACCCGCGCGCGGGTCGCGCTTCTGACAACGTCGATGTTGTTCAAAACGCGGGACACGGTGGCCGTGGAAACCCCGGCCCGTTTGGCGACTTCTTCCAGGCTCATCCTGCTCTCTGATAACACACGCGAGGCGCCCTTAGCAACCCTGTCTAGCGCTCCAGGTAGTGCGTTTCGCTCAGCGCCCGCAGTCGCGCCGCGGCGGCCTCGGGTGTGATGTCGCGCTGCGGGCTGCCCAGCATCTCGAAGCCCACCATGAACTTGCGCACCGTCGCCGAGCGCAGCAGCGGCGGGTAGAAATGCCCGTGCAGGTGGAAATGGGGCCGCGGCGGCCCGCCGCTCGGCCGCTGGTGAAATCCCATCGAGTAAGGGAACGGGGTTTCGAAGAGGTTGTCGTAGCGGGTGGTGAGGCGTTTGAGGATCTCGGCCAGCGCCGCGCGCTCCGCTTCCCGCAGCTCGTCGAGCGCGCCGGCGTGCCGCTTGGGGAGAATCAGGGTCTCGAACGGCCAGACCGCCCAGAACGGAACCAGCGCGGCGAAGTGATCGTTCTCGCACACCAGGCGCTCGCCGGCCCGCCATTCCAGCGCCAGGTAGTCGCACAGCAAGCAGCCGCCCCGCCCGCCGGAGTAAGCGCGCTGCGAGACCTCTTCCTTGCCCAGTTCGTTGGGGATGCTCTGGCTGGCCCAGATCTGGCAGTGCGGATGCGGGTTGCTGCAACCCATCATCGCGCCGCGGTTCTCGAAAATCTGGACCGAGCGGATCTCGCTGACCGCCCCGAGCTCGACGTACTGCTCGGTCCAGGCGCGAACCACCTCCTCGATGGCGGGCAGCGCCATTCTCGCGAGCGTGAGCGCGTGGTCGGGAGAGAAGCACAGCACCCGGCACGTTCCGCGCTCGCTGGCGGCCATGAGCAGCCCGGCTTCCTCGATCCGCGTCTCGAGCGCGTCCATCCGCAGCGCCGGGAAGTCGTTCTCGAAGACGAAGGTCGAGGTGTAGTTGGGGTTGCGGACCCCGCTCGCGCGCAAGTTCCCCGGACACATGTAGCAGCCAGGGTCGTAGGAAACCAGCGCGGGAGCGGGGGGTCTCTCCACCTGCCCTTGCCAGGGGCGCTCGGCGCGGTGCGGGGAAACCAGCACCCACTCTCGGGTGAGCGGATTGTATCGCCGGTGCGGATGTTCGCTGAGCATCAGGTCCTCAGGTCAGTCCTCGGTCTCACTCTCTTGAGGCGGATTACCAGCCCGTGGTACCCTACATTTTCGCACCACAGCTCTCCTGGAGCGAGCAGATGATGACAGTCGGAAACCTCAGACGTGGCAGTGGGCTTCTTCTAGTCGGCCTGAGCATGGTCGCCATGACCGCCTGCGGGCCGAAAACCGAAGCGGAAGCGAGGAGACAAGTGACCAAACGACCATTCGGGCAAACCGCCGAGGGTGCGGCGGTTGAACTGTACACCTTGACCAACCAGAACGGCCTCGAAGTGGCCATCACCAACTGCGGCGGAGCGGTGGTTTCCATCAAAGCTCCGGACCGGAACGGCAACCTGGCCGACGTCGTGCTGGGTTTTGACACGCTCGACGGGTACCTGAAGGAACATCCCTACTTCGGGAACCTCATCGGCCGCTACGGCAATCGCATCGGCAAGGGCAGATTCACGCTGAACGGGGTCGCGTACGTGCTGGCTCGCAACAATGGCGAGAACCACCTGCACGGGGGCCTCAAGGGCTTCGACAAGGTCGTCTGGAAACCTGTCGAGGCGACCGCCAAGGACGCCCAAACCCTTGTGCTGAGCTACCTGAGCAAGGACGGCGAAGAGGGCTATCCGGGCAACCTGTCGGTCACGGTGACCTACAGCCTGAACGACGCCAACGAGCTGCGAATCGACTACGCCGCCACCACCGACAAGGACACCGTGGTCAATCTGACCAACCACAGCTACTTCAACCTGGCGGGACAAGGCGAGGGGGACATACTTGGCCACGAGGTGACGATCAACGCGGACCGATTCACCCCCGTGGACGCGGGCTTGATCCCCACCGGCGAGTTGCGGAGCGTGGAAGGAACGCCCTTCGACTTCCGCAAGCCGACGGCGATCGGGGCGCGTATCAACCAAGCTGACCAGCAGTTGAAGCTCGGGCGCGGTTACGACCACAATTTCGTCCTGGACCGAGCGGCCGAGGGGCTGGCCCTGGCGGCGCGCGTCACCGAGCCTGGATCCGGCCGGGTACTGGAAGTGCTGACCACGGAGCCCGGCCTCCAGTTCTACACCGGCAATTTCCTGGACGGCACCATCCGGGGCAAGGGCGGCAAGGTATACGGGCAGCGCTACGGTTTCTGCCTCGAGACGCAGCACTTCCCGGATTCGCCGAACAAGCCCAGCTTCCCATCCACCGTTTTGAAGCCCGGCCAACGCTACCAGAGCACCACGGTGTACCGGTTCTTGACGACCGCGGCGAGGTGAGGCGGGCGCGACCCGGGAGGACACAGGAGGCAGCCCCGACATGCGTCATAACATTCCCCGCCGCAGTGTGCTGGCCGGCCTGGCGGTCGGCGCCGTGGGCGAGGCGCTGTTCCGCAAGCCGGCCTTCGGCGGGAGCGCGCCCGCCTCAGCCGTGGCCCTCGCGCGCTGCCGCAGCTACGGGGAGGACTTTGCGGGCGCCCTGAGCCGGATGCTCGACCAGATCGGCGGAATCGGCTCCCTGGTGAAGGGCAAGACCGTGGCCCTCAAGCTGAACCTGACCGGCAACATCACGCGTTTCCCCAACCGGCCCGAGTTGCCCTACCGGAACGAGCCGGCCACCGTGCTGGCCGTCGCCTACCTGCTGGCCCGCGCCGGCGCGCGCCGCATACGCATCCTGGAGAGTTTCTTCCCGGCGGGGCAGGACCTCGCGCTGTGGGCGCGTTACGGCCTGGACGTAGACGCCATCAGCAACGTCGGCTGCCCGGTGGAGTGGGAGAACACGCAGAACCTGGGCCGGGGCGAGAAGTATGCGCGGCTGAAGCCGCCCTGGGGAGGCTACATCTTCCCCGCCTTCGACCTCAACCACTCCTTCGAGGACTGCGACGCCTTTGTCTCGCTCTCCAAGCTCAAGAACCACTGGATCGCCGGCGTCACCATGGCGCTGAAGAACAACTTCGGGATCACCCCGTGTTCGCTCTACGGCGGGGATTGCGGCCCGGACGGGAATGAGGACCCGAAGCAGGAGCGCGGCCCGGTGTGCCACAACGGAACCACCGCGCCGCCGAAAGGCGTGCCGCAGGAACTCGGTCCCGATTCGCCGCGTGAGGCCGGGTATCGCATACCGCGGATCGTAGTGGACTTGGTCGGCGCGCGCCCCATCGACCTGGCCATCGTGGATGGTGTGGAATCGATCCGGGGCGGGGAAGGCGCGTGGAACCAGGGCGTGCAACTGGTCAAGCCGGGGCTTCTGGTGGCCGGCAGGAACCCGGTGTGCGTGGATGCGGTCTGCACCGCGGTGATGGGCTATGACCCCAGGGCCGCCAGCGGAACCAAGCCGTTCCTGCGGGGCGACAACACCCTCACCCTGGCCGAAGCCGTGGGCATCGGGACCACCGATCTCGAGCGCATCGAGGTGACCGGACTCAGCCTCAAGGAAGCCCTGTTCGACTACGGGTCGGGGCCGGTCGGCATGACCCTCTAAGCCTGCTTGCCCCTCTGGCGATTCTCCGCAAAGGCTTCCGCTCAGGGCCCGGCGGACCTCCCCACCGGCATGATGTACAGCGGGTTCTCTTCCTCCGGCAGCCCCAGCAGGCTCTTCACGCGGGCGTCCTCGAAGGCCCCCAGCACCACTGTGCCCAAGCCGAGCGGCGCCGCCTGGAGGTAGATGTTCTGCGCCGCGTGGCCGGCCTCCATATGTACGTAACGCACCGCCCGCTCCTTGTAACGCTTGGCGGTGCGCTCGTAAACCCCCGCGATCACCAGACACACCGCTCCCCGCGCCACCTGCTGTTGCCCCAACGCCGCGGCCGCCAGGTCGCTGCGCTGGTCGCCGGAAGCTACCCTGGTCAGCGTGTGCCCGCGCGACGCGTACTTGTAAATACCCGGCTCCAGATCCTTGACGTTCCCCGCGACGACGTACAGCTCCAGCGGGTAAAGCCCTCCGGCCGAAGGCGCGGTGCGGCGCCCGGCCGCGTTGGTGGTCCCCTGCCCGGCCCACAGGAGCTGCGAGATCTCCGACAGCGTGAGCGCCTCATTCTGGTACCCGCGAACCGACCGCCGCTTCTGAAGCGCCTCCTCCACCGAAACCGCTCCCCGGAGCTTGGGCGCCGGCAACTGGATGGTCACTGCCGGTTCAGCCCGCTGAGCCGACCCGCAACCCGCGCCCAGCGACGCCGCACATAACGCCGCCGCCAGCATGTGTCTACTCATTCCGCCTCCCTCATGCGCCCTGTGCTTGCCGGATCGCCCTCGCCACCAGCCGGCAGTTCTCGCGCACCTGCTCCTTGCGCTTGGGAAACATGCCGATCACCACCGCATCTGACGGCTTGGCGTGCCTGAATGCCAGCCCGAGCGCTTCCGCCATCTCGGTGGCCGAGCCGCACTTGCGGCCCGCTCCATAGACTTTGAAGACCAGGCAGGGCTTAGACGTCTGGCGAACTCGCGCCAGCATCTTCTCGCGATCGGGATCCCAGAACAGCTCGCTTTCCACCCTGAGAACTGCCACGCGCTCGGCCTCCTCGCGCGTGCGGCTCAGGTTGTACACGCAGGTCATGTAGAAATCCAGGTCCCAGGCCTTGGACTCGACGTAGTCGATGACCTCGGGAACGTGTGTTCCCAGGCCCACCTGCACGCCCGTCTGCCGGATGACCTTCAGCATCTCGCGCGCCTGCTCGATCTTTCCCGCCGCCCAGAACCGGTCCGTCTGCGCTCCATGATGGTATATGCCCAGCGGACGCAGCGCGGCGATCTCGCGGATGTTGCGCGGGATTTCGGCAAACTCTGAGGCGGTCTGCGCGATCCACTGGATGCGGCCCCCCTCCAGGCGGTATTCGTGCAACAGGCGGATGATGTGCTTGTCCCCGCGCGATTGCCAGGTGTTGATCCCGGCCGCCTCGCAGGCCCGCAGCAATCCTTTCACCCTGGCCGCCGTGAAGTAGTCCACCATCTCGCGGTTCAGCTCCCCGGAGAGGTGCGAGAAGCCGCTGACGGGATTGCCTCCCACGATCAGGCGCGAAACGCTGTGCGGCCCCAGCCTGACCTGCGGCAAGCGCTGTCCCGGCGCGGCCGCTGCCGCCGCTGCCAGCAGCGCCTTCCGCCGGTTAAGCAGTGTTTGCGCACCCATCCTCGTGGTTCCTCAGGAAGGATCGGGCTTGGGGGTGCGCGCCGTGCTCGGGGGCAGCGCCGGCGGCTTGATGTAGTCGGCCGGAAGGGGCCCGGTGAGGGCTTTCAGCCAGGCCACGATGGAATCCACCTCCCGCTGGCTGAGCTGGCGCCCGTTCTGGTACTCGCCCATCAGCCGCACTGCCTCCTCCAGCGTCTTCACCGAGCCGTCGTGGTAATACGGCGCGGTTTTCTCGATGTTCCGCAAGGAGGGCACCTTGAACACGCGCTTGTCGGCTTCCTGCTTGCTGACTGCGTAGCGGCCCAGGTCGGCCCCGTGAGTCCACGGCTTGACCAGTCCCAACCTCTGGAAAGAGTTCGCGCCGATGTAAGCGCCCAGGTGACAGGTGGCGCAGCCCACCTCCACAAACCTGTTGAGACCCGCCTTCTCGGCGTCGCTCAGGGCTGTCTTGTCGCCTTTGAGGAACTTGTCCCAGCGCGCAGGGGTGACCAACCCACGCTCGAAGGCGCCGATGGCCAGCGCCAGGTTGCTGTAGGTGACCGGGTCAGCCTGGCCGGGAAACGCTTTCCTGAAAGCCGCCACGTACTCGGGTATGGATTTCAGCACCGCCACCACGGCCCCCTCGGAGGTCATGGCCATCTCCACCGGGTTCAGCACCGGCCCCTTGGCCTGCTCCTCGACGTCGGGAGCGCGACCGTCCCAGAACTGCACGAAATGGCCGGCGGCGTTGTAGACCGTCGGCGAGTTCCGGGTGCCCGTCTGGCCCCGATGACCGTCCGAGACCGGCTGCCGGTCCACCCCGTATTGGTCCAGAAGGTGGCAGGAGTTGCAGGAGATGTCATGGTTCTTCGACAGCCGGGGCTCGTAATACAGCGTGCGCCCCAGCGCCACCTTGGCCGCGGTGACCGGGTTCTTCGCGTTCTCGATCACCGCCGGCAGCGGCTGGAACATCTTCAACCTGGCCGGGTCGATCTCCAGGGCCGCCGCGCCCAGTGCCAGCGGAACAGCTAGCATCCAAATATTACGCATTGAAAGCCTCCTCTTTGTCATAAACGCTGGTGCTAGGATATCACTTGAGGAGGCGCACGTGAAACAGTGGGCTTTGATCGCGGGGGTGCTTCTGCTGGCCTCTAGTCTGTGGGCACAGAAGGCCCGCGCGGAACTGAAGAACGCCAAAGGCGAGACCGTCGGAACCGCGGTGTTCACGCCGGCCGACCACGGCGTCAGGATCTCGCTGAACGTTAAGAACCTGCCCCCGGGCCAGCACGGCATCCACATCCATGAGGCCGGCAAGTGCGAGCCGCCGGATTTCAAGAGCGCCGGCGGTCACTTCAACCCCGCGGGGAAGCAGCACGGCAAGCTCAACCCGCAGGGTCAGCACGCCGGGGACCTGGACAACCTCCTGGCGCGCCGCAACGGCGCCGCCAAGGTCCGAATGCTGGTGCATGGGGTCAGCCTGGGCGCGGGCGATGACTCGCTACTGCGTCCAGGCGGCACTTCCCTGGTCATACATGCCAACCAGGACGACCTGAAGACCGACCCGACCGGAGGCTCGGGGGCACGCATCGTCTGCGGCGTGATAGCGAGGCAATAGGATGGCACGCGTAAAGTTCACCATCGGCGAAATCGTGATCGAGGCGGAGTTCAACGACTCCCACACCGCGCGCAAGCTCTTCGAGGCCCTGCCCATCGACTCCTCGGGGAGCTATTGGGGCGGGGAATTCTACTTCTCGGTGCCGGTCAAGGCGCAGGCCGAGAAGGACGCCCAGGAGGTGGTAGAGCCGGGCACGGTGGCCTACTGGCCGCAGGGCGCCTGCCTGTGCCTGTTCTGGGGCCCTACCCCGGCGAGCCAGGGCGATGAGTGCCGCGCCGCCAGCCCGGTCAACCTGGTCGGGCGCGCGCTTAACCCCGAGGCGTTGCCCAAGCTGAAGGGCCGCAAGGTGCGCGTGGAAGCGGCCTGATCACAGCCCGGCGTTTTTCCGCAGCCGGAAGAGCGCCTCCCGGCACCCGTCCGTAATCAGGCCGCGTTTGTCCGGTCCGACATCCAGCAGCAGGTTCACGCCCCGCTTGCGGCACTCCTGGAACAGCGCAGCCAACTCCTTATCCGGGCGCGGGCGGTCGCTCTCGGTGTAGAACCAGTCCTTGCCGAGGGTGTCGCAGACTTCGCCCGGCAGGTAGTACCTCCGGCCCTCGATTTCCCGCCACTTCACGTGGCCCGCCGCGGGGGGCAGCCGGCGCTCCAGGGCGATCAGGTCGGAGGGCCAGTTGCGCTCGACGTTGTAGCTGGCCTGATCCGAGATGCCGCTGTTCATCATGATCACGCAGTCCGGCTGGAGCCGGCTGATGTGCTGATAGAGGAAGGTGCGGTAACCGCGGCCCAGCACCTCGGGAATGTCGATCCACATCTCGGCGATGGGGCCGTAGTCGGTCAACAGCTCGGTGATCTGCGCGGTCTGAAAACTCTGGTACAGCGACGTGGTGTACGGCCGCTCGCCTTTCTGGCTGAAGCTGGGCGTGAGACTGCCGGACAGGTGGTGGTTGTCCCAGGAGCAGTAGTACAGGCCCGGCAGCAGGCCTCTCCGCCGGCAGGCTTTCACGAAGGCTTCCACCACGTCGGTGGCATCGCCGCTTTGGGCTACCGTGTAGTTGGCATGGCGGCTGGGCCACAAGCAGTGGCCGGAGACGTGCTTCGCCGTCAGCACCGCGTACGTCATGCCGGCGTCGCGGGCGACCTGGATCCACTGATCCACATCCAGCCGCTGCGGGTTGTAGACGCTGACCGGCGTCCGTCCGTCGGGCAGCTCCCGGCCCACGAACGTGCTCATGCCGAAGTGGATGAACATGCCGTAGCCCAGGGCTTCCCAGGCCTGGAGCCTGGCCAGGCTCAGCCGCTGGGCGCCCGGCTCCGCCGCGGGAACCTGATACGCCTGAACAAGCCACGGCGCCGCGCCGCTCAAAACTAAGCCTCTCCTGCTGATTTTCATAGGCCCGCGAGCCATGATACCGCAACCCTCCGCTGCGCTCCACCTCACTCGATCAGGCGATACAGATACCTGCTGCCGGGCACTGGCTCGAGGCCATACTGCCCGGGCCGGGCCGGCGGTCGAGAATCCAGTCTCGCGGAGCTGAACGCAAATACGTGGCTGAAGCCCTCGGTTGCGCCCGGCGCCTCCAGGCGACGCACGAACCGGAAGCGTACGTCACGCTCCAGGCTCCGGCTGAGCGCCAGCAGGTGCGGGAAAGGGCCGCTCTTGGGGTCAGCCACCACCAGGGGCCGCGGGCAGGCGTTGAGGACCCGGGCGGCAGCCTGAATCTGCCGGCCCTCGATGTCCTTGTTCCAGGTCACCTCCAGGGACACGTTGATCGCCGAGGAGGCCAACCCCGCCGCCAGCAGAACCGCCGTCGCTAGCCGCCAGGCGGGCCGCCGGGCCTCCAATCTGCTCGCCAGCAGCTGTGACACACTCAGATGGACGGCCACATATGACGGCACGAAGTATCTGAAGAACAAAGACCGCCGTCCCCCGAACAGCACATCGGGAAGGGCCAAGCCCATAAACGGCAGCGCTGCCAGAAGGACCACCATCCAGGCCGGCTCCCGCGGGGCGCGCCGCCACAGATCCCACAACGAATACCCAACCAGCACCAGGCAGATTACGTATGGAACGTAAAGCGCCGGGCTTGGGGGGTCACCTCCCAGCCACCCGCGCCAGGCCTGGGGTAGGTCCGCGAAGAGGCTGCCCAGGCCCAATAGCCAGTATCTGACTGAGTACTGCCGCGCGGCGACCCGGGCCAACCACACGTAGGTCTGGTACAGCGTGCTCCAGCGCCACAGCATCACGGCTACCCAAGGCAGGAACACTGCCAGCGCCAGCAAGCCGGCTCGCGAATACTCGCCGAGCACGGACCTGCCGGGGCGCTTCACGGCGCCGGCCACCACCCAAACCCCGTGGACCGCCAGCACCATCAGGAACAGCAGGTGCGTGTAGAGGCCGGCGGCCGCCAGAGCCGCGTAGATCAGCCAGGCCCGCCGGCTCCCCGACCGCACGGCCCGCAGCAGAGCCAGCGTGGATGCCAGGATGGTCACGGTCCACAGGCAGTAGGGGCGCGCTTCCTGCGCGTACAGCACGTGGTACGGCGATACCGCCAGCAGCGCCGCCGCCACCCATCCCGCCCGCTCCGAGCCGAACAGCTCCCGGCCCAGCCAGTACATCAGCGGCAACGCCAGCACGCTGACTACGGCCGAGAACAGCCGCAGGGCGGCTACCGAGTCGCCTATCAGATGCGCCCACAACCACAGGAGTGCGTAATACAGCGGAACGTGTTGCGGGTTCTCGACGGCTAGCGCCATCAGTACATACGGGAGTCCCCTGCCTGGATAGAGCTGCTGGTACTTTCGCAAGTCCGCTGTCCCGGCTTCCCCCTCACGGAAGATGTAGTCGGCCATGTGCCCGGTATTGTGCCCGGAAAGCCACAAGGACGTGTAGGCCTCGTCGTGCCAGTACACCTTCCCGCCCAGATTGATGAAGCGCAAGGATGCGCCCAGCAGGATCGCTGCCAGCAACACGAGCTCCAGCCCGCGCGGGCGCCGCAGGGGCCTCCACCGGCGACTTCCGGACGCAGACTGGGGTGGCGTAGAGTCCAAGCTATGGGACTATATCACAGGGCGCTACCGGGCTTGCGGACCGGTGACCAAAGGCGCGCCCGGGACCTTGCGCCAGGCGGTCAGCGAGCCGTCGTAAAGAGCCACCCGGTAGCCCAGAAGCTTGACACCCAGAACACATTCAGCGCTCCCGGAATGTGCCCGGCAGCGTAGTCGGCGGGATAGATGTTCGGCTAGCCACGCAGTTGACACCAGCAGGCGCGGGCGGGCGCCCGCCGGCGCCGCCAGCAGCGCCAGCAATCCGAATCCGGATAGCGCGCGGGCGAGCATCCCAACCTCCTAGGGGGCCTCGGCGTGCCGCTTCAGTATCTGCGGCAGGTTCTGCGAAAAGGCGCTGCGAGCCAGCACCATGTCGCAGCCCGCCTCGTGGGCCTTCTGCTTGAGTTCCCCCTGCGCCTGGGACAGGTAGCCGATGACGCTGACCTGCTTCGACTCGGCGCTCCCCTTCAGCTTGCCCACGGATTTCAGAGGCTGGACGGCGCTGAAGTTCAGGTCCAGAATGATCAGAGCCGGTTTGGAGGCGGCCTGCTCCAGCAGCTCCTTCTCGGTCTTGACGAAGTCTACTGCCAGGCCGGCTCGTTTGGCGGCGTCCGTGATCTTGACGGTGAAGAACAGGTCGTCAACCGCCGCCACAATTCGCTTCGGTGGTTTGTGCATACACCCCAATCCTGGTGACTGCCAGTGCTAGGCGCTCGATTCGGTTCCAGTTCCTTCGAGTGCTACGCTGGAGGGAGAATTCCCATAGTAGCCGGTTTGCGGTTCGCCGCGCAACTGGACCGCGCGGTCTGTGATAGCGTCAGGGGAAGGCTCGGAGGAATGATAGTCGCCAGCGGGGGTGAATGATGGGTGTGCGCTGGTTCTCCTATCCGGACGCCCGCTCTGCCGCCGAGGCTTGCGCCCACCACGTGCTGGCGCGCCTGGAGGAAGCCCTGGCCGGGCGCCCTTACGCTACTCTGGCGGTCTCCGGGGACACGACCTCGCGGGTGATGTTCGAAGCGCTCGCCGCTTCGCGCTTCGACTGGAACAAAGTGCACTTCTTCTGGGTGGACGAGCGGGCCGTGCCGCCCACCGATCCCCACAGCAACTACAAACTCGCGGCGGAATGTCTGCTTATGCCCGCCCGGGTGCCCCCGCGCAACATCCACCGTGTCGAGGGGGAACTCATGCCCGACGTGGCCGCGCGCCGTTACGCCAGCGAGATCCGCGAGTTCTTCGGGCTGGAGCCCGGCGAGATGCCCCACTTCGACCTGGTGCACCGCGGCATCGGAGCGGACGCGCACAGCGGCAGCCTGTTCCCCGGCGAGCCGCTCATCGAGGACCGCGAGGGAATCGCCGCCGCGGTCTACGTCGAGAAACTGGCCCAGTGGCGCATCACCCTGCTGCCCGGCGTGCTGTTGGCGGCCCGCCACACCGTCTTGCTGGCCCTGGGGGCCGACCGGGCGGAGGCGGTGCGCGCCATCTTTCACGGGCCCTACAACCCCCAGCAGTACCCCTCCCAGATGGCATCCCATCACGGCCGCGGCGTGGCTTGGTTCCTGGACCAAGCCGCTGCCAGCCTGATGGAGTAGGATTCCGACCCTCGATCCGCGCCGCCGGTGGGCGTGGGTATTTTTTTCGACCGCCGTATAAAGAATCCCCAGAGGCGTAGCCGATAGTTGGGCGACTGCACGATGCCAGTGAAGAGCGCGAGAGGATCGGCGCGGGCCAGCCACGATGCTTTTGGGTCCGGGATGCCGGTGGGATTGAGGGAACTTCTGGCGACAACAGACGTCCAAATGAGGAAGCGCGGGGATGGCAGCAGGAGGGGTTTGGAAGCTCAATTGCTAAGCTCCTGCGAAACCTCGTGTTGCCGATGAGCATCTAAAGACGATGCTGCGGACGCAAAAGGGCGGGCGAGACGGACATGGCTAGGCAGCCATTAGCCGGGCGGGCTAAGATTTTCTGTAACCGGGGCTATAATATTGCGTCTATACTGAGTGCCGTGGAGGAAACCTGAGCGGCTTCATCGAGTTGTGATCGTTGCCGCCGAAGATGGCGGCAGTCAGGGGGTGAACCATGACCCGAGCCGAGTTGAACAAGTTCCGACAAACCCTCGAGGCCAAGCAGGCCGAACTGGCTGCCGCCATGCTGCGCAAACGCGACGAGATCGCCATCGAGAAGAGTGCGGACGCCATTGATGAGGTCCAGCGGGCGGCCGAGCGGGAACTGGTCATACGAAATCTGGACCGGGAGTCCAACCTGCTGCGCAACGTGCGCGCGGCCCTGCGCCGCATCCACGCAGGCGGGTTCGGCATCTGCCTGTATTGCGAGGAGCCTATCAGTCCCAGGCGGCTGGCCGCAGTGCCCTGGGCCACCCTTTGCCTCCGCTGCCAGGAGTCTGCCGACCACACCGAGCGGGCAAGCGCGGAGAGCCTGGAAGATCTCCTGGTGAACGCCGCGTAGACGCCCTCAGAAGTTTCTCTTGGCGCGGGCCGCGGAGCCCGCGCTTTTTCTTTCGCCCTCATTCCAGGCGTATGCCAACCGCCGAGAGCATCCGCCCGCTCTGGCCCGAACCGCGGCGGTGGGAGTAGAATTCCTGCGGCTGGCAAGATGTGCAGGGCGCGCCGGAGTAGACCCTGACGGCGGCCAGGCCCGCCTCGATGAGCTGACGCCGGTTGACCTCCACCAAGTCAAGGCGAACCGGGCGGGAGGCCGCCGACAACTCCGGGAACCAGGGGCTGAAGCGCTGCGCCACTTCGGGACCGACCTGGTAGCAGCGACCACAGATCGCCGGGCCAAGGGCGGCCAGCAAGTCTTCCGGGCGGCTGGAGAGGCGCGCCGAGAGCGCCGCTACCGCCCTGGCAGCCACTCCCAAGGCCGAGCCGCGCCAGCCGGCATGCACGGCGGCCACCGCCCGGAGGCGTTCGTCCACGATCAGAATGGGGACGCAATCGGCAGTCCGCACACCAACCAGCAGACCAGGGGTCGAGGTGATCAGGGCGTCGGCCGCCGGGGGTCTGGCCGGAGGCTGGTCCAGCCACAGGCAAACGTCGGAGTGCATCTGGCGGGCAGTGACCAGGCTGCCGTCCACCCAGTGACCTGACCAGCGAGTCCCAAAACCATACTCCAGCCAGGGCAGGCGGTCGAGTTCAGGCAGGCGGTAGAGGCGCCGGGAATCCGCGTAGAACATGCCGGGAGAGGTCTAACCCACGCGGACCTGCCGCTGGAAGTCCTCCAGCATGGATTCCTCCAGGCGGACCTGGGTGGGCCGCCGGCCGAGCGTGCACATCTGGTCGATTTTGCTCTGAAGCCGGAGCAAACCGTAGAAGAGGTTCTCCGGACGCGGCGGGCAGCCGGCGACGTAAACATCGACCGGGACGATCTTATCGACCCCCTGAAGCACCGCGTAAGTGTTGAACGGCCCGCCGACGCTGGAGCAGGCGCCCATCGAGAGCACCCACTTGGGCTCCGGGATCTGATCGTAGAGCCGCTTGAGCACGGGGGCCATCTTGAGCGTGACGGTGCCGGAAACGATCATCAGATCGGCTTGCCGGGGGCTAGGGCGGAAGACTTCGGCGCCGAAGCGTGCGATGTCGAAACGCGAAGTGCTGGCGGCGATCATCTCGATGGCGCAACAGGCCAGGCCGAAAGTTAGCGGCCACAGCGAGGACTGCCGCGCCCAGTTGAAAACGTAATCCACCGAGGTGACCAGGACGTTCTGTTCGAACCGATTATGGAGCCAGGGCATCGACGCGTTCCACCGCT
>CAYGVJ010000022.1:0-34029 GCA_964353255.1 uncultured Solibacteraceae bacterium
GTTCGGCCACCGCATCAGCCACGCCCATAACGTCACCAAGCGCCGCTGGAACGTGAACTTGCAGACGGTGCGGGCGGTGGTCAACGGGGCTTCCCGGCGGATCCGGGTCTGCACCGCCTGCCTGCGCAGCGGCAAGGTGCAAAAGCCCGCTCGCGCGTAGCCTGCTGCGGCCTGATCACGGCCCCCGGCGCATACTTTTTCTCTGATTGCGCAAGCACTTGCGGGTTCAGTTCCGGTCTGCCGCTCGGGCTGTCACTATACTGGTGCCTGGCAGGAGGGCACATGGCGCGACGTTATCTGCTGTCCATCGACGGGGGCGGGATCCGCGGGATCTTGCCGGCCACCGCGCTGCTGAAACTGGAGGAGGTCACGGGGCGGCCGCTGCGGGAGACTTTCTCGTTCGTGGCGGGCACTTCGACCGGGGCGCTTATCAGCGCGGCCATCGCGGCTGGGGTCCCGGCACGGCGAATTCTCGAGGTCTATCTCACGCGCGGCAAGGAGATCTTCTCCCCGCGGGCGCCGTGGAATACCATCAAACGGCTGGCCACCGGCCACATGTACCCCACCAAGAAGCTCTACCAGGTGATTCACGAGACGCTCGGAGCGGCAGGCGACTGGAAGCTCAACGACTCGCCGATCGATCTGCTGATCACGGCCAAGGGCCTGAACGGCAGGGCCTGGTATTTTGTACGCGATAACCCAGGCAATTCCGGATTCACCGGGCAGTTTCCGCTGGCCGACTGCGCCACTGCTTCGGCGGCGGCCCCGACTTACTTCGCGCCCTGGAAGATCGGCGCCGATCAGCCCGGAACGCTGGTGGACGGGGGCGTCGGCGTCACCGGCAACCCGGTCTACCAGACCTGCGTGGAAGCTTTCTACTACACCTCCGGGTACGTGCCGGCCGAGACCACGGTCATTTCCCTGGGCACCGGGAGGTTCCCGCCGGAAAAGGAGCCCAAGAGCATATGGTCGTGGCTGGGGTGGATCCTGGCCGAATTGCTGCGGTCTCCCGGCGAGCAGCAGACCGAGATCGTCCATCGCCATTTCACCGACGCGGCCTTCTACCGGCTGGACCCGGACATCATGGCGCTCGATCCGACGCTCAAGAATCCCATCGACATGGACGACGTGGAGGCCATCGAGCGGTTGCACCGCTACGGTGAGCAGTTCGCGGCCCAGATCGACTGGGCGGCGATCCTCGCCGGAACCGACACTACCTTCCGGGTGGCTCCGGGGAAGACCCTCTGGTATCAGTACAAAAAGTAGGGCCCGCCGCCGCGGCTACATGAAGTAGTCTTTGACTTTGTCGAAGATGCCCTCGCGGCTGGGGGAGTTGTCGGCGGGAAGAGTCTCGCGCAACTGTTCGAAGAGCTTCTTCTGCTCCCGCGTCAGCTTGGCGGGGGTATTCACCTGGATGTGAGCGATCAGGTCGCCGCGCCCGCGGCCGTTGACATCCGGGACGCCCCGGCCGCGCAGGCGGAAGGTGGCGCCGCTCTGGGTGCCTTCGGGTATGCGCAAAGGCTCCGAGCCGTCCAAGGTGGGCACCTCGATCTCCGTCCCCAGGGCCGCCTGGGCGATATTGATGGGGATGGTGCAGTGGAGGTCGTTTTCCTGCCGCTCGAAGAAGGGGTGCTCTTCAACCTTCAGGATCACGTACAGGTCGCCGGGCGGGCCCCCGTGGGGGCCCGGCTGGCCCTCACCCGCCAGGCGCAGGCGCGTGCCGTTGTCCACCCCGGCCGGGATGTTGACCTTCATCTTGCGCTCGGTGCGCGTGAAACCCTGGCCGCGGCACTGCGCGCAGGGGCGGTGGATGACCTGGCCGGCGCCTCCGCACTGCGGGCAAGTGCGGCGTATGGCTACGAAGCCCTGATGGTAAAGCAGCTCACCGCGGCCGTGACAGGCTGAGCAGGCGCTCATGCCGTCGGGTTCGGCGCCCCGGCCATGACAACGGGGGCAAGCCTCCTGGCGCGGGATCTTGATCTCGGCGGTCATCCCGCGGACCGCGTCTTCGAAACTGACCGCGAGCTCGTAGCCCACGTCGTCTCCGCGCTGGGCGCGTGTGCGGCGGCGGGCGCCGCCCCCGAACAGGTCGGCGAAGGGGAACCCGAAGAAGTCGCCCAGGATGTCGCTGAAGTCGGCAAAAACCGAGGGGTCGAAGCCGGGCGCCGCAGCTCCGGAGACGCCTTGATGGCCGTAGCGGTCGTAGGCGGCGCGCTTCTGCGGGTCGCTGAGCACGCTGTAGGCTTCGGCGGCTTCTTTGAAGCTCTCCTCGGCCTGCTTGTCGCCGGGGTTGCGGTCGGGATGGTACTTCAGCGCCATCTGCCGGTAGGCGGTCTTGAGCTCCGGCTCGCCGGCGTTCCGGCTGACGCCCAGAACATCGTAGTAGTTCCGTTTGGTCACGGCCGGCTACTCAGGCTTGAGGGCGACTTTGACCATGGCTGGCCGCAGCAACCTGCCCCGGAAGTTGTATCCCGGGCACTTCTCCTCCAAGATGGTCTGATCCTCGACCCCCTCGGCCGGCGCCGTCTCGACGGCGTGGTGGAGGTGGGGATCGAACTTCTGACCTTCGCTGGGGACCGGCTCCAGCCCGTGCCGCTTGAGGGCCTCCAACAACCGCTGGTAGATCAAGGCCATTCCCTTGGCGTACTCCTGGCCGGCGGAGGACACCTTGAGGGCGCGTTCGAAATCGTCCAGAACCGGCAGCAGCTCGCGGACGATTTCCGAAGCCGCGAACTCGATGATCTCGGCGCGCTCGCGCTCGGCGCGGCGGCGAAAGTTCTCGAACTCGGCCGTGCGTCTCAGCAGGCGGTCGAACAGATCGGCCTTCTCGGCGGCTAACTGGTCGCGCTCGGCAGTGAGCGCCGCCAGGTCAGCAGACTCGGCCTCGCTGGCCGCAGCCGCGGCAGCGGGGTCCGCAACCCCGGTTTCAGCAACGCCCTTATCGTTCTCCATAGCGGTTCTTGGCCTTCAACGCCTGGCAAACACAGCCCCAGGGCGGGGCGGCCGGAAGGCCCTGTTTCTAGAATAGCAGAGCGGGAGGCCCGGCAAACTCGGGCCAGGGTGACGCGAGGCCGTTGACTGCCCTCACAACTGGTCATAAACTCACGGAAAGCGCACATGAAGAGACGACTGCTGATGCTCATTACTCTCGCCGCCGTGACCGTGTTCGGCCAGGCGGCCGCCTGGTACCAGGCCGATTTCCCGCCCGAGGAGTTCCGGGCGCGGTGGTCGAAGCTGTTCGAGAAGATCGGCAACGAAGCCGTGGCCCTGCTTCAGGGCGTGCCGCAGACCAACGGCTTCATCATGCCGCGCCAGACCAACGAGTTCTATTATCTGTGCGGCGTGGAGACGCCGCACTCCTATCTCCTGCTGGATGGGCGCAGCCGCAAGGTCACGCTGTATCTGCCGCCGCGCAATCCGCGGCTGGAGAGCGCCGAGGGCAAGGTTCTCTCGGCCGAAGACGCCGATCGCGTGAAGCAGCTCACGGGCGTCGATGAGGTGATGAGTACGGATGTCACCCGCGGCGACTGGTTCGGGGGGCTGCTCGGCGGGCCGGCCCGCACGATTTACGCCCCCTTGTCCCCGGCCGAAGGCAATGCGCAAACCCGCGGCGAACTGATGAGCGCCAATGCCGCCATCGCGGCGGACTACTGGGACGGGCGCATCCCGCGCGAAGCGCACTTCGTCGAGTTGATTCGCGCCCGCTATCCCCGCGCCCGCGTGCTGGACCTCACGCCGATCCTCGACGAGTTGCGCAGCCTCAAGAGCCCGCGTGAAATCGGGCTGATCCGCCGGGCTTCGCAGATCGCCGGCCGCGGCATGATGGAAGCCATCCGCAGCACGCGCCCGGGGTTGTACGAATACCATCTCGACGCCGCAGCCCGCTATGTCTTCCTGGCGAACGGCGCGCGACTGGAAGGCTATCGCTCCATCACTGCCGCCGGGACCGCGAACATCTGGAACATGCACTACTACCGGAACATGGGCCGGCTCGAGGACGGCGACCTGGTCCTGATGGACTACGCTCCCGAGTACCACTACTACACGGGCGATATCGGGCGGATGTGGCCCGTGAACGGCCGCTACAGCCCGTGGCAGCGAGAGCTGTTGCAGTTCGTCCTCGAATACCGCAACGCAGTGATGAAGCGTATTCGCCCCGGCGTCACCCCGCGCCAGATCATGGAGGAGGCGAAAGCCGCCACGGAAGTGGTCTTCGCCCGGACCAAATTCTCGAAGCCGGCTTACGAGCAGGCAGCCCGCAGGCTGGCGAGCAGCGGCGGAGGGGTCTTCTCGCATCCGGTCGGGCTCGCCGTGCACGACGACGGAAGCTACCAGCCCGGACCTCTGAAGCCTGGCCACGTCATCGCCATCGACCCGCAACTGCGCGTTCCCGAGGGGAACCTCTACATCCGCTACGAGGACACGATTGTGGTGACCGAAAACGGACATGAAAACTTCACGGATTTCCTCCCTTCGGAGCTCGACGACCTCGAAAAACTGATGAGGCAGGAGGGCGTGATTCAGAAAGTCCCGCCCGGGCTGCCGAGTTTGTTGAAGCAGAAGCCGTGATGCGTGGCAACGATCACGGCGCCGCGAGGTATACTTGCAACTGCCAAGGAGAAGAGCATGAGCGCAGCGCGAGACAGCATAGGCATTCATCGCAGACAGTTCTTGGGAGCAGCGGCTGCCGGAGCGCTGCCCAGTGTGGCGGCGGCTGCGGGGCAGGCTGCGGGCGCGGCAGGCGCGTGGGAACGCGTGCAATTCGCCCGGCGCGACCTGCCTCTGAAGGCCAGACCCTTCCCGATGACCGCGGTCCGGCTGACGGAAGGGCCGTGCAAAGATGCCCAGGAAGTCAACCGCAAGTACCTTCACCGGCTGCCGGACGATCGTCTGCTTCACAACTTCCGCGTGACCGCCGGCCTGCCGTCCACGGCCCAGCCTCTCGGGGGGTGGGAAAAGCCGGATGGCGAGTTGCGCGGGCACTTCACCGGGCACTACCTCTCGGCCTGCGCCTTCAGTTACTCGTCCTACGGCGACGCGGAGCTCAAGAAGAAGGCCGACGCCATGGTCGCCGAGCTGGCCAGGTGTCAGGAGACGCTGAAGGACGGTTACTTGAGCGCCTATCCCCTGGAGTTCTGGGACCGGCTGAAGGCCGGCAAGCGCGTGTGGGCGCCCTTCTACACCCTGCACAAGATCATGGCCGGGCTGCTGGACATGTACGAGCACTGCGGCAACCAGCAGGCGCTGGCGGTGGTCGAGAACATGGCCGGGTGGGTGGACCGCTGGACCGAGCCGCTGGGCGAGGAGCACATGCAGCGGGTGCTCAACGTGGAATTCGGCGGGATGGGCGACATCCTGTACAACCTGTGGGCCGCCACGGGCAAGGCGCGCTACGCCGAAGTGGGACACCGCTTCGACCACAAGCGCATCTTCGACCCGCTGGCCCTGCGCCGCGACGAGCTCAAGGGACTGCACGTCAACACGCAAGTCCCGAAAATGATCGGCGCCGCGCGCCGGCACGAATTGACGCAGGAGGCGCGCTACCGCGACATCGCCGAATTCTTCTGGTACGAAGTGACCAACGCCCGCTGCTACGTGACCGGAGGCACCAGCAACGCGGAACTCTGGCTCACCGATCCCCGCCGGCTGGCCGCCGAACTGCGAATGCGCTCGAACACTTGCGAATGCTGCAAGGCGTACAACCTGCTGAAGCTCACGCGCCATCTTTATCAGTGGAGCGCGGACCCCCGGTTCTTCGACTACTACGAGCGGACTCTCTTCAACCACCGCCTGGGGACCATCCATCCCGAGACCGGCGGCAGCATGTATTACCTGGCGCTGAATCCGGGGTCCTGGAAGACCTTCGGCACCGAGTTCGACTCGTTCTGGTGCTGCACCGGCTCGGGCGTGGAAGAGTACGCGAAGCTCAACGACAGCATCTACTTCCACGACGACCAGGGCGTCTACGTCAACCTGTTCATCGCCTCCGAGCTGAACTGGGCGGAAAAAGGCGTGCGCATCCGGCAGACGACCCGGTTCCCCGAGCAGGAGGGAACGTCGCTGGCCATCGAGGCCGCCCGGCCCGTGCAGATGGTTCTGCGGATCAGGGTGCCGTGGTGGGCCACCCGCGGCGGCACCGTTCGGCTCAACGGAAAGGCGCTCGGAGTCTTCGCCGGCCCTTCCAGCTATCTCACCATCTCACGGGTGTGGAAGAAGGGCGACCGGGTCGAGGTTCAGTTCCCGATGAGCCTGTACGTCGAGCCTATGCCGGACGACGCGAGCATTGCAGCGGTCCTCTACGGTCCCATCGTGCTGGCGGGCGAGATGGGGCGCACGGACCCCGGCAAGGAGAGAATGTTCGGCCCCATGGGGCCCACCATCAAGACGAACGAAGTGCCCTTCCCCGTGCTGCGGGCCGACGCCGCCCACCCCGAGTCCTGGCTCCAGCCGGCGCCGGGCAAGCCGCTGACATTCCGCACGGTGGGCCAAGCCGCGGACATGACGCTCTCACCGCTCTACAAGATCCTGGACCAGCGCTACACGGTGTACTTCCGCGTCTCCTGAGGCCGAGCCCGGCGGCGCCACTCTCTCAGAAGCCGGGAGCTTCTTCTCGAGCCGGTTCCAGTCCGGAGGCTCGACGCCCAGCAGGTGACGCACAAAAAAGTCGTAGCGCTTCCTTTCGCCGTAGGCGCCGCCGGGCGTGTGCCCCTGCCCTGGCAGAACGAGCAGGTCGAAAACCTTGCCGGCCTTGATCAGCGCGTTCACCACCTGCATCGTCGATGCCGGGTCCACGTTGGTGTCCATTTCTGCGACCGACAACAGCAGCTTGCCCTCGAGCTTGGAGGCGTTCTCCACGTTCGAGCAGGCGATGTATTCCGGACCGAGCGGCCAGCCCATCCACTGCTCGTTCCACCAGATCTTGTCCATCCGGTTGTCGTGGCAGCCGCAGGAGGCGACCGCCGCCTTGTAGAATTCCGGATGGAACAGCAGCGCGCCCAGCGCGCTTTGTCCCCCGGCCGAGTGCCCGTAGACACCCACCCGGCTGATGTCGTAGTAGGGATACTTCGCCGTCACAGCCTTGTGCCAGAGAATGCGGTCCGGAAACCCGGCGTCGGCGAGGTTCTTCCAGCAGACGTCATGGAACGCCTTGGAGCGGTTTGAGGTGCCCATGCCGTCGATCTGAACCACGATGAAGCCCAACTCGGCCAGCGCCTGCATCTCGTGGTACGCCCGGAAGGACTTGGGAACGAACGAGTCCTGCGGCCCGGGATAAATGAGCTCGATCACCGGATATTTCTTAGAGGGCTCGAAATTGCTGGGCCGGATGATGACTCCCCAGATGTCGGTCTTCCCGTCACGGCCCAGGGCCTGGAACGCTTCCGGAGCGCGCCAGCCGGTCTTGAGCAGTTCCTGAATATCGCCGCGCTCCAGTTCAGCCAGCGTCTTGCGATCTTCCGTACGGCGCAGTTCGGCGACCGGCGGAAGGTCCACACGCGACCAGGCATCGACGTAGTACTTCATGTCCGGTGAGAAAACCACCGTATGGTTCCCGTCGCCTTCGGTGTAGGCCGTCAGGCCGCTGCCGTCGAAGTTGATCCGGTAGGAATGAACGAAGTACGGATCCTTGCCCGGGTACATCCCGCTGGCCCGAAACCAGATCTGCCGCTTGTCCTCCTCCACCTTCTCGACGCCGCGCACCACCCAGTTTTCCTTGGTGATCTGGTTCTTCACCTTCCCGGTCACGCCGTCGTAGAGGTAGAGATGATTCCAGCCGTCCCGCTCCGACATCCAGATGATCTCCCTGCCGTCGGCGAGGTCCTGGCGGAATTTTTTGCCGGAGTAGCAGAAAAAGGTCGGACTCTCTTCGTTGATGAGGGCGCGCGCCGCTCCGGTCGCCGCGTCCACTTCGATGACGCGATATACCTGGTGCCCGCGCTGGTTGTACTCGAAGGTGAAAGCGCGGCTGTCCTTCCACCAGACCGGACGCGATAACTGATAAGGGTTCGGGAAGAGCCGGTTGTCGATCGGCACGGCCTTCCTGGCACCTACGTGGAACAGCACCGGCTGCTGAAGATCCACGACATCGCCGGGCTTGGCGTATTCGAGCGTCACGTACTTCGGCTGAAGCTGGTCCGCGGGCGAAGACTCGAGGTACTGGATCTTGCGGTGATAGCCGGGCCGGATGCGATACGCCGCCAGGCGCTTGGAATCCGGAGACCAACTGAAAGAGGCGATCGCGTAGTAGTTGTCTTCGGAGCCGTCGAAGCTGAGCTCGAACGCTTCGCCTTTACCTTTTGGGCCCAGGAAGACGTTGTAGTTCCGGACGAACGCTTCCCAACGCTCGTCCGGCGAACTGACCCGGTTCGGGGATTCGGCCGGAGGCGGGCCCGCCGGCGGTCGCGCGACGGCGCCACTTCGCCGCCCGGATTCCGTCGCCGGCCCGGCCTTCTGGCACGCATAGTCCGTCAGGTTCGCCTTCCAGCGCGTCTCGCCGACAACGAATTCGATCGCCCGCTCGTCATCGACGAACGTTATCTGCGTGAACGGGAGTTTCTGCGCCGCATACTTCTGGCCCGACGCCGTGGAAAGCGAGGCGGCCAGCTTCTCGTGATCGAAAGCCGGCTTCTTCTCGAGCGTGCTGGCATCCACGACTACGAACTCCTGGCCACCTTTGACCGACTTCCTGTACCAGAAGCGGCTGGTCGTGCCGATCCAGTTGGGCCTCTCCGGAACGTTGACAGCGAGACTCTGCGCGGCTTCGCGCAGACCGGCTGCCCGTTCGTAGTCAGCCAGCGTCCCCTGGCCATACGCCGCAGTGGCCGCGAAAACCGGGCAACACAGCCACGCCGTCGTCCACAACATCTCTCGGAGCTTCATCCTTCCTCCTCAGCTTGTTTCGGACGCGGAATCAGTGTACACTTTATCGGAAAAGGAGGGTGTATGCTGTCTCGACGGGAAATCCTGAGCGTATTAGGCGCCGTGCCTGCCGCGAGTCTTCTGAGTCCGGGCCGGCTTTACGCGGAGGCCGCCGCCACGTTTCCACGCCGGCTGCTGGGTCGCACCGGCCGCACGGTGGTGCCCCTGGCCCTGGGCGGCCAGGCGTCGCTGCAATGGACCAAACCGGGCATCGACGCGCCGGACATCATCGTGCGCGCAGTTCAGCTCGGCCTCAACTATCTCGACACGGCGAATGCCTACGGCCCCAGCCAGGCGAACTATGGGGAGGCTTTCCGCCGGCTGCATCTCACCCCCGCTGATGCCAACTACGACCTGGCCTTGCGGCAGAAGCTCTACATCGCCACCAAGACGACCCGCCGGTTGGCCCGCGACCCGGCGGGCTCGGGCCCGACGGCGATCGATGACTTGAAGCGCTCCCTCACCTTTATTTTCGGCGACGGCAAGGGAAACATCCCGGAAGGGGCATACCTGGACTCTATTCAGGTCCATAACCTGACGACGCTGGAGCAGGTGGATCAGGTCTACGAAGGTTTTGCGGAGCGGCGTTCGCGCCGGGCGGAGCGCATCGGGGCGCTCGCCGGCCTGCTCGATTACCGCGACGGCGCCAACTACACGGGGCTGAACCCCGAGCATCGCCACTGGGTACGCCACATCGGAATCACCGGACACCTCAGCTCTCCGGTGCTGATGAGCGCCCTGCGGCGCGACAGCGAGAACATCATCGACACACTGCTGGTGGCCCTGAACGCCAACGACCGCTTGTGCAGTTCTCACCAGAACAACGTGCTTCCCCTGGCGGTGGCGCGAGGCCTCGGCGTCATTGCGATGAAGGTGATGGCGGATGGCGCCTTTTACGGGAAGCCGCCGCGTTTTTCCAGGACTCCCGAAGACGTGATCCAGACCGTCGGAGGAAAGGCGGAGGCGATCTCCTGCGCCGATCTGGTGCGCTATCCGCTCTCGCTGCCCGGCGTCGCGTGCGCGATCATCGGAACCGGGCGGATTGACCGCGACAAGCCGGAATCCGACCAGATGGTGGCCAACTTGACGGCGGCGCTGAAGGACGTGGCCTCGGAGATCGAGCGGCGGCGCATCGAGAAGGAAGCCGAGGCGCGGCATGGGGCCGCCACCAACTATTTCCAGGAAAAAACGAGCGGTCCGGTACAGCCCGGCAACGTTCGGGTCAGGCGGGACGGCGAGCGCGTGATCGTGGAGTGGAACACGGCTCTGGCCGGCCCGGAACCGATCCGGTCATACAACATTCTGGCGGGCAACCGGCTGCTGCTTTCCCTGCCCTTCCGCCCGCAGCTCAGCGAGGCCCCGCTTTCCGCCTCGGTGGAGGCTGCCGCGGTCGGGGACGACCCGGTCACGGTCGTCGCTTCGGAAGCTCTCCCGCGCTGGCGAGCCTGAGAAACCGGGGCTCGACGGTCCTCCGCTCAGGACTGCGCTCGGCGGAGGGCGGCGCCCACGTTCAGCACGGCCGACATCACCCGCTGGTAGCGCATGCGCATGGGTCCCAGCACGGCGATCTTGGCCGACAACCCGCCGGGCAGCGCCACGTTGATCCCGATCAGGGAAAGCCCTTTCATGCTGGGGTGCGCCTCGCCCAAGCCCACCTGCACGCCCAGTTCGCCGGCGGGTTGCTCCAGGAAGCGATCCAGCAGCTCGACAATGCGCTGCTTCTCCTCCAGGGCGCGCAACAGCTCGCGCATCTTCTCGCGGGTGAGATGCAGATCCACAGCCACCAGATTGGAGGCGCCCTCCAGGTGGACTTCGGGGGCGGCGTCGAAATCCAGGAGGCCCTTGCCGTAAAGCTCGGTGAGCCGGCACAAGATGGCGTCGTAAGCGGCGCGTTCCTGCTGGAGCCGGGATTCCAGCTCACGCCGCGCCTCCGCCAGCACCCAGCCGCTGAAGTGGTGGTTCAGGTAGTTGCAGATGGAGGTCAGCTCCTCCGGCGGAAGCTCCTCCTGGAGCCACACCACGCGATCGCGAACCGTGCCGTCGCGGGTGATCACGATCATCAGCACCCGGCGGTCCCCCAGCTTGACCAGCTCAACCCGGTCGAGCGTCTGGGCGGCCGTGGAAATCGCGGCGGCGATGCCTACGTTGTGTGTGAACTCGGTCAGGAAGTGGCAGGACCGCTCGATGATCCCGGTCAGACTCTCCGCTCCCGAGAACTCCGCGTGGAATCGCCCGGCATCCAGGGCGGGGAGCCGCCCGGCCAGCAGCGCCTGCACGTAAAGGCGGAAGCCCGCCTCGGTAGGGATGCGCCCGGCGGAGGTGTGCGGCTGCTCCAGGTAGCCGGCATCGTCCAGGTCGGCCATGAGATTGCGGATAGTGGCGGCGCTCACCGGCTCCCGGCGCTTCCGGGCAATGGTCCGAGAGGCCACCGGCTCACCCGTTCCGATGTAGGACCGGACGATGGAATGCAGAACCTCCATGGCTCGCGGCGACAGTACCGGCGGGCTACCCATCAGGCACCACCATTTCCTGCTTTCTGCCTGTATTGTAGGGTAGTGGGGCGTGGCAGAGCAACCCGGCGCGGGAGTGAAACCTGTTGCCCGGCGGCCACGTCTGAGGATGCGAATGAGATACCTGATCGCGCTAATCGGGGCGGCCGTGGCGCTATCGGCCCAAACCTTCTACTCCAGGCATAACTTCACCTTCGGCGCGGGCGCGGCCAGCCCCAGGGGAGAACTCAACGGGCTGTTCGCGGACCGTCCGGGGATCTCGATCGCCTACGGCTACCGCTTCGAGCGGTACTTCCAGGCGGACGTGGGCCTGGATACGGTGTTCGGAGCGGCGCAGATCCGGGATTTTTTGGAGACTCCGTTCGGCTTCAGCCGCATTCGGGACTACCAGTTCTTCCTGCCGCTGGGCGGGCGCGGGATCCTGCCGCTGGCCAGAGGGCGGCTGCTGATCTCGGGAGGCGGCGGGGGCGCCTACGTGCGGTATACGGAACTTTTGCACCAGCTCAGCCAGTACTACCGCCTGGACTGCCCGGTGTGCAATGCCCGCAGCGGTTGGGGGTACTACGCTCTGGTGAGCACCGAGGCCTTCGTGGATCGCGGGCGCCATTTCCGGCTGGGAGTCACCTCGAAAGTTTACCGCGCCCACACCGAGGGAGATCCGCTCGGCCCGGTGGCCGGCGTGCGGACGCGCGACCGCTGGCTACAGATCTTCGGGCAGGTGGGGTTCAGCTTCTAGTGGGCTATGTCTCCCCAAGCTGAAAACTGGGGGACACTCCGGGCTCAGCTTTGCGAATCGGTCAGGTGCCGTGGTACGCAGGAGTGTCCCCCCAGTTTTTTCGCAGCTCCGGGAGTCTCCTCCTACTTCACTTCCGGGCTGGTGGCCGTGGCAGGTTCCGGGCCCCAGTTCTCGCGGATCACCATCGAGTCGTCGGAGAAGAAGCTGCGCCGGCCGTCGGTGTTGTAGACGACGGGGATGGCGCTGATGGTGTAACCGTCCGGCCGGCCCTGCATCTCGAAGCGGTAACCGCTCTTGGTTCCCTGCGCCAGATCGCTGGTGATCAGCCCCGCGCCGTTCGGGGTAGAGCGGCCATCAGGGGAGGGGCCGAGCTGGACCAGCGAGGTGGCGAACTTGCCGAAATCGGAGCGGTACATGGCCTGGGCCTCATGCAAATGCTTGACCTGGGTCACGGCGGCGGTCTCCCGGCTCTTCATCAGGAACTTCGGGAGGCTGAAAGTTGCCGCCGTGGCGATGATCATGATGACAGTGATCACGATCAGCAGCTCGATGAGCGTGAAGCCGCGCCGCTTGTCTTCCCGGACTGGATGCCTCATGACGCCTCTCTCCCTACTAGCGTATACCACGCCACTAGTTTGACGCCGAGACGGACTCAGGCGTTCAAGAAGGCGGGCTCCTTCACCAAGCGGCGCGCCGCCGAAGACGATTCTCCCGCCGCTCTTGGGCCGCGAGCTCGACGCTCATGTGGTGAGTTGCGGCGCGGCGGCACGCTCAGCGGCGACCGGGGCGGTCTCAGCACGGCACAGCCGCCTCTGCCGGTACTCGTAGGCCGCCCCGATGAACGCCCGGAACAGCGGGTGCGGCTCCAGGGGCTTGGACTTGAACTCCGGGTGGAACTGGCAGCCCAGAAACCAGGGATGATCGGGCAGCTCGCAGATCTCGACATACACCCCGTCGGGGGTCTCCCCGGCGGTGCGCAGGCCCGCGGAGGTCAGCGCCGCCTCGTGCTCCCGGTTGAACTCGTAGCGGTGGCGGTGGCGCTCCTGGATACGCCGCGTGCCGTAAGCGCGGTGGGCGAAACTGCCTTCGGCCAGCACGCAGTCGTAAGCCCCCAGGCGCATGGTGCCGCCCAGCTCATCGACGCCCTTCAGCTCGCGCAGCTTGTAGATGACGCGATGCGAAGTGCCCGGATTGAACTCGGTCGAGTCGGCCTGTTCCAGCCCGCAGACGTTGCGGGCGAACTCGATGACCAGGGTCTGCATGCCCAGGCAAATCCCGAAATAGGGGACCTTGTTCTCACGCGCGTAGCGGATGGCCTGAATCATCCCCTCGATGCCGCGCTCGCCGAATCCGCCCGGCACCAGGATCCCGTCGTAGCGCTCCAGTTGGCGCAGGTTCTCCAGGTTGAGGAAGCCTTCAGAGCCAAGCCAGTTGATGTTCACCTTCAGGCGGTGGGCGAGCCCCCCGTGCAACAGCGCCTCGTTAAGGCTCTTGTAGGAGTCCTCGTAGTCGGTGTACTTGCCCACCAGGGCGATGGAGACTTCGTCGGCGGGGTGCTTGAGCCGCTCCAGCATGGCCATCCAGCGGGAAAGGTCGCGCGGGCCGGCCTCCAGCTTCAGCGAGCGCAGGATGATCTCGTCCACGTGCTGCTCGGCGAAGACCAGCGGCACCTCGTAGACGGAGGCGACGTCACGGGCGGCGATCACCGCCGCGACGTCCACGTCGCAGAACAGCGCGATCTTCTCCTTCAGCTCCTGGGGAAGGAACCGCTCGGTGCGGCACAGCAGCATGTCGGGCTGGATGCCGATGGCGCGCAGCTCCTTGACGCTGTGCTGCGTGGGCTTGGTCTTCAGTTCCCGCGACGCGGCGATCCAGGGCACCAGGGTGACGTGCACGAAGACGGCGTTCTCCCGCCCCACCTCGTGGCGCAACTGGCGGATGGCCTCCAGGAAAGGCAGCGACTCGATGTCGCCCACCGTGCCGCCGATCTCGGCGATGACCACGTCCACGTCGCCGGAAACCTTGCGGATGGCGGCCTTGATCTCGTTGGTGACGTGCGGAATCACTTGCACGGTCTTGCCCAGGTAGTCGCCGCGGCGTTCCTTGGCGATGATCTGTTCGTAGATCTGACCGGAAGTGACGTTGTTGTTCTGGGTCAGCCGGGCGTGCGTGAAGCGCTCGTAGTGGCCCAGGTCGAGGTCGGTCTCGGCGCCGTCGTCGGTGACGAAGACCTCTCCGTGCTGGAAGGGGCTCATGGTCCCCGGGTCAACGTTGAGATAGGGATCGAACTTCTGAAGCGTCACCCGCAGGCCGCGGCTCTCCAGCAAGCACCCGATCGAGGATGCCGCAATCCCCTTGCCCAGGGAAGAAACCACGCCGCCGGTGACGAAAATGTGCTTAGCCATGAGTGCCTGTCGGGTCAAACAGCCGTGCCACCCGCTCCAGGTCCTCCGGGGTGTCCACCCCCAGGGACTGGTAGTCGGTCTCCACCACACGGATCGAGTAGCCGTTCTCCAGGGCGCGCAGTTGCTCGAGCCGCTCGGCCAGCTCCAGCGGCCCGACCGGGAGCTGAGGATAGCGGAGCAGGAAGTCGCGCCGGTATACGTACAGGCCGATGTGCTTGTAGTGCTGCGCGGGAGGCCCCGGAGGTCCGAGCTCCCGCCGGTAAGGGATCAGCGAGCGGGAGAAGTAAAGGGCCTTGCCCGAGCGGTCGGTGACCACTTTGACCACGTTGGGGTCGGCCAGCTCGCGCGGATCCTCGATTAGCTTCTTGAGGGTGGCCATAGGGACAGCCGCATCCTCGAGCAGGCCCAGCACGGCGGCGTCAATGGCGTCCGGGTCGATCAGCGGCTCGTCCCCCTGTATGTTGACCGCCACGTCGGCCGCCTCCCCGGCCGCCACCTCCGCCACCCGGTCAGTTCCCGAGAGGTGATCGGCGCGCGTCATGCGCACGGGCGCTCCGAAGCGCCGCGCCGCCTCCTGGATGCGCTCGTCGTCGGTGGCAATGATCACCTGGCCGAGGTAGCGCGCCCGGACGGCCCGCTCGAAGACGTGCTGGAGCATGGGCTTACCCGCGATTGGCGCCAGAGCTTTGCCGGGGAAGCGGGAGGAAGCGAACCGGGCAGGAATCACGCCCAAGATCTTGGGGGGCACGTTCGATCATATCACACCATGGTCTCCGCCGGGCGCGTGTTATACTGAAAAGTGCCGCAGCCGCGGAAACTGGGGTGCCCACGATGGTTGCGCAAACGGCCCGCAAGTCCCTCTGGGTGATGATCGCTTGCGGCTGGCTGCTGGCTGTCTGGACGGCGCCGGCGCAGGATCCCAAAGTCACCATCCGGCCTCGGCCCCGGACCGCGGAGACCGAGGCCGCAGCTACACGCACCCCCAACATCCGGGTTCAATCCGACCTGGTCCTCATCCCGGTGACGGTGACGGATCCGCTCAGCCGCTTCGTGACCGGGTTGGAGCAGGAGTTCTTCCGCGTTTTCGAGGACAAGATCGAGCAGACGGTGACGCACTTTGCCAGCGAGGACGCGCCCTTGTCGGTGGGCATCGTCTTCGACACCAGCGGCAGCATGGGCGCCAAGCTCCAGAAATCGCGCCAGGCGGTGGCCCAGTTCGCCCGGCTGGCCAATCCCGAGGACGAGTTCTTTCTGGTGCAGTTTAGCGACCGGCCAGAGCTGACGGTGGGCTTCACTCACGAGGCCGAGGAGATCCAGAACCGGCTAACCTTTACCCAGTCCCGCGGCCGCACGGCCCTGCTGGACGGCGTCTACCTGGCCATCCACCACATGAAGAAGCAGGCCCGCAATCCGCGCAAGGCCCTGCTCATCATCTCCGACGGCGGCGACAACAGCAGCCGCTACACCGAGAGCGAGATCAAGAACTTGGTGCGCGAGGCCGACGTTCAAATCTACGCCATCGGCATCTTCGAACCCGTCGCCTCGCGCGGGCGGACGGCCGAGGAACTCTCCGGCCCGAGCCTGCTGAGCGAGCTGGGCGAGCAGACCGGGGGGCGGCATTTCCCCGTCGACAACCTCAACGAGCTGCCGGACGTCGCCGCCAAGATCGGCATCGAGCTGCGCAACCAGTATTTGCTGGGGTACACGCCCAGGAACGCGGAACGGGACGGCAAATATCGGCGCGTGCAGGTCAGGCTGAAGCAGCCGCCGGGAATGCCCCCGTTGAAGGTCTTCTGGCGGCTGGGATACTATGCGCCCACACAGTAGCTGGCGCGAGAATCGGGGACTGGAAGGTGTGAAAAAATCGGCCCTCCGGCCGCTTGCTTACGCGCGCGGCTCGGCAACCCACTCGAGACACTTGGCTCCTGACCGAGCCGCGACCGGGTGCCCTATGGGCGGGGAGCGGTTTGGCCGGTTTTTTCACACCTTCCTGGCTAGCCTGTCCCCGATTTCCCTGCTCCTGGCGGCCGGGCTGGCCGGTGTGCCCGCCGGGGCGCAGGAAACCGGGCCGGTCTTCCGCACGGATACCCGCCTGGTGGTGCTCCACACCACGGTGGTGGACAGGAACGGCAAGCTGGTCACCACCCTGCCGCGCACCGCTTTCAAGGTCTTCGAGGACGGCGTCGAGCAGCAGATGAAGATCTTCCGGCGCGAGGACGTGCCGGTGTCGATGGGCATCGTTGTGGACAACAGCGGCAGCATGCGGGAGAAGCGGCGCAAGGTCGAGGACGCGGCCATGGCCCTGGTGAAGGCCTCCAACCCGCAGGACGAGGTGTTAATCGTCAACTTCAACGACGAGGCTTTCCTGGACGTGGACTTCACCAGCGACCTGAAGAAGCTCGAAGAGGGGGTGGCGCGCATCGACTCGCGCGGCGGCACCGCTATGCGGGACGCCATCGAGCTCTCGACCGAGCATCTGAAGGCCAAGGCCAAGCTGGACAAGAAGGTGATCGTGGTGGTCACCGACGGCAACGACAACAGCAGCGAGATCACCCTGGAGCGGCTGGTGCAGAAGCTCCAGCAGAGCGAGATCCTGGTTTACACCATCGGCCTGCTCAACGAGGAGGAGCGGCGGGAGGCCAAGCGCGCCCGGCGCGCCCTGGACGCCGTCGCCACAGCCACCGGCGGCCAGGCCTTCTACCCCTCCCAGGTGGACGACATGGGCAAGTTCACCCTGGCGGTGGCGCACGACATCCGCAACCAGTACATCCTGGCCTACACGCCCTCCAACCAGGCCATGGACGGCAGCTTCCGCCAGATCCGGGTGTCGGTCAACGGTCCCAACCGCCCCGCCGCCCGCACGCGCACCGGTTACTATGCCACCGCCGCCGCGCCGGCCCGCCGGGCCCCGGCGGGGGCCAAGACGAGCTTCCAGCCGTAAGGTCCGGGTTGCTGCCGCGCGTCACGGCTCCGGCTGCTGTATACTGTCAGGAACCCCTGAAGTCAACACCTGGCAAGGAGAGTCACATGCAGGTGCCATTCTATGGACACGTTCGCCAGTACCACAACATCCAGGCGGAGATTGACGCCGAGCTCCAGGAGGTTCTGGAGAGCGGGCAGTACGTCATGGGCCCGATGCTCGGGCGCTTCGAGCAGGAGCTGGCCGCCTACCTCGGCATGAAGTACGCCGTGGGCGTGGGCAACGGGACCGACGCGCTGTGGCTGGCGTTCCTGGCGCTGGGCATCGGCGCGGGCGATGAGTGCATCACCACCGTCAACACGTTTTTTGCCACTGCGGAAGCCATCTGGATCGCCAACGCCACCGCGGTATTCGTGGATTCCGATCCCCGCACCAACTGCATCGACCCCGCGCTGATCGAGGCGGCCATCACGCCGCGCACCAAGGCCCTGGTGCCGGTGCATCTCTACGGGCAATGCGCGGACATGCCGGCCATCCGCCGGATCGCCGACCGGCACAACCTGCTGGTGATCGAGGACAACGCCCAGGCCATCGGCGCGCGCGGCGACGGCTTCAAGATCGGCGGGCTGAGCGACGCCGTTTGCACCAGCTTCATCATCCAGAAGAACCTGGGGACCTTCGGCGACGGCGGCGCGGTGATCATCAACAGCGAGAAGGTTGATCGGGCGATCCGCAGACTGCGCAACCACGGGTCAGAGAAGCGCTCCTGCCACAGCATGGGATACAACAGCCGCCTGGACGACCTCCACGCCGGGGTGCTGAGCGCCAAGCTGAAGCACATCGACCATTGGAACGATCTGCGGCGGCAGTGGGCCGCACGCTATTCGGAGGGGCTCGCCGGCGCGAGTAACATCACGCTCCCTTACGAGGTCCCCGGGTATCGCCACATCTATCACCTGTACGTGATCGAGACCCGGAGGCCCGAGCAGCGCGACCCGCTGCTCGAGTTCCTCAACGACCGGGGCATCGATGCCAAGTGCCACTACCCCATCGCCATCCACCAGCAGGAGGGGTACCCGTGGGGCAAGCCGGCGCGCATCGCCACGCCCTTGACGAATTCCGAGCGCAACGCCGCCTGCTGCATCTCGTTGCCCATGTTCCCGGAGCTGACCGCCGAAGAGGTGGACTACGTTATCGAGAAGCTGCGGGAGTGGGATCGGACCCAGTCATGAGCGAGAAATACAGAGTCGTCGTGGCAGGCCTGGGGAAGCGGGGGATGCACCATGCCCTGGCCTTCCAGGCGAACGCTCGCTTCGCGGTCGTCGGCGTCTGTGACATCGACGCGAGCCGGCTGGAGGCGGCAGCGACGCGGCTCGGCGCGCCCGTCAAAGGAACGGACGCGCGCCAGGTGGCCCTGGCCGTCCGCCCCGACGTTTTCTGCTTCTGCACGCTTCCTGAGCTGCGCATCGGGATGGTCTGCATCGGCATCGAGAGCGGCGCCCGGCTGATCGCCATGGAAAAGCCCATCGCACTATCGAGCGCGGAGGCCATGGGGATCAAGAGGCTGCTGAAGGAGAGCGGAGCCCGCGCGGTGGTCAGCCACCAGCATCGCTACGGCGCGCACTACCGTAAGGTGAAGGAGATCATCTCGAGCGGCGCCTTGGGGCGGATTCATACCGTCTACGGCACGGCCACGGGCTGGATGATGCACATGTTGAGCCACCTGATCGACTACTTGCGCTGGTTCAACTCCGAAGCCGAGGCCGAGTGGGTGATGGCGCAAGCCGCCGGCCGCGGCAAGCTCTCCGACGCGCATCCTTCACCCGACTACCTGGCCGGCTTCATCCACTTCGCCAACGGCGTGCGGGGCGTCCTCGAGTGCGGCGCTGGCGCCCCCGACGTGCCGGAGGTCGAGTACTGGTGGCGGAAGTGCCGCATCGGAGCGCAGGGCACCGAGGGCTTCGCCGAAGTGCTGACCGGCGGAGGCTGGCGGGCAGTCACGCGAGACGGCGTTGCCTCCGGGCCCGGCTCGATGAACTACGACTTGGATATGCCGCCCTACATCCAGCAGATGGCCGACTGGTTGGATGACCCGGCGCAGGTCCACCCCTGCCACTTCGAGAGTGCCTACCAGGGACTGGCAATCATGATGGGCATGTGCCGCTCGGTGGTGGAGGGCGGCCAGGTGGCTCTGCCCCTGGCGGACGGCGCCGACGAAATCGCCCTGCTGCGGGCGCACCTGACCGGCAAGCCAGTCCTCTTCTCGATGCCGGCCAACGCCAAAGAATACGGCTGAGCCTCCCCGTCGTGGACACGTTTCGAACTTTGGTGGCCTGTCCGCCGCCGGCGATCCGCGCGCTCTTCACTCAGATCCAGGAGATCGCGGATTGCTGAGCAGACGCCGCCCGGCGAACTCGACTCCGCAAGTCGGTCAAAAGGTGGACGGAGGGCCATACCGCCCCGGAATCGACTGATTCAAAACGTCTTACTTAGACTTGCACCCAGAACACCGTAGCGCAGCAAAAAATACTCTTGACAAGTGGAGATATGGTGATATAGTGTTCTATAGCAATACATCAACGCGGTGTTCCAATCGGCCATGCGGACCCAACGAAGCTGCCAGAGAGAACACGGAGAAGAGATAGGGAAGGAGAACCGTGCAGATCCACGTCAACCCCGGTGACGAGCTGCCCATCTACCGGCAGATCGTGCGCCAAGTCACGGACGCGATTGCGGGCGGACGGATGAAACCGGGCGAGCAACTGCCCTCGCACCGCGACCTGGCGGTGCAACTCGTGATCGCACCATTGACAGTGAAAAAAGCGTACGACGAGTTGGAGCGCGCCGGGCTGATCCTAACGCAGCGGGGGCGGGGGACGTTCGTCGGCGAGCGTCCTCCGCAGCCGAGCCGGGAGGAGCGGAAGGAGCGCCTGCGCGATGCCGCACGGCGGCTGCTGTCGCAGGCATCGCTGACGGGAAGTTCGTTCGAGGAAGTGACGGAGTTGCTCGCCGAGATGAGAGAGGAGACGGGCCAATGAAGGCGATCGAGTTTGAGAATGTGCGGCGCGCGTACGCCCACGGCAACGAGGTGCTTCGGGGAGTGAGTTTCTCGGTGGAACCAGGCGAGGTGGTCGGGCTATTGGGGCGAAACGGCGCGGGCAAGACAACCCTGATCCACATCGCGATGGGCCTGCTGGAGACGCACGGGGGGCGGGCTCGGGTGCTGGGGCTGGATCCGCGCAAGGACGCCGTGGAGATGAAACGCCGCGTGGGTTTCGTGAGCGAAGAGCAGATCCTGCCGCCGAACCTCCGAGTGAGCGAGGTGCTCGGCTTCCACCGCAGGCTGTTCCCGACCTGGGACCTGGACTTCGAACGGCAAGTGAGGGAACGGTTCACGCTGCCCGACAACGCGCGAATCTCGACGTTGAGCAAGGGTCAGGCACGGCAGGTGGCGCTGCTGTGTGCGGTAGCGCACCGGCCGGAGGTGCTCATCCTCGACGAGCCGGCGGGAGGGCTGGATCCGGCGGCACGCCGGGAGTTCCTGGAGACGTCCATCCAATTGCTGAACGAGGCGGGCTCGGCGATCCTGTTCTCCTCCCATTACATGAGCGACGTCGAGCGCATGGCAGGCCGCATTCTGATGTTGGAGGACGGGAGAATCCTGATCGACCAGGCGCTGGACACGCTGCGCGAAGACTACACGCTGGCTCTGCTGGATGGCGGGGACGACGCTCTGGCGGCGCGGCTCGAAGCGCTCCAGCCGTGCGTCTGCGTGCGGCGGCGGAACGGCGGAACGCGCGCGGTGTTCCGTTTGGGTCCGGACGATTGCCGCACCATGCTCGCCGCTCATGAAGCCATCAGCCAAGCGCGGTGTGTGCCGATCACGCTCGAGGACATGTTTGTCGAGATCGCGGGAGGCCGGAAATGACAGTCATGCTCCTGCGTTTGCATCCGGTATTTGCCAGCCCGGCGCGGTGGCTGGTAGTCAGCACGGGAATCCTACTGTTGGCAACTCTGTTGACAGGCGCAATGGTGGCAGCACGTACCAGTGCAGGCCGCGACTTCATTCAAGAAGTCGCCTGGCCGGCAGCGGCGGCCCTCCTCTGGACCGCGATCGCTCTGCAACTGTTGCTGTCCGCGGGGCGAAGCCGGGCCGGCGTTCTAGCGATGACGCTTCCCGTAAGCGGACGCAGGCTTTGGCTGACCTCTCTGCTGTCCTCCTTCCTGACTGTCAGTGTGACGGCCGTCGTCGTGATCTGCGGGCTGGAAGGAGCTGACCGGCTGCTCAGGCTCAGGCTGGGTGAGCCGTTGTTTGCCGGTGGCGCCCTCCTGCAACGCGGACTATATCAGGTCCTCGCGGCGGCGCTGCTGGCCTCTGTGCTGCTACACCTGCCGAGGCCCGGACAGGAGCGCTGGCCGATGCGCGGCTGGCTGGGCATATATGGCCTGGGAGCCGTGGTGATTCCGGGAGCTCTGCTGATTCTGCTCCGCGGCTGGCCGCTGGCGTTCGCAGTTGCCTGCCTCCTCGTGGCGGCAGTCTGTCTTTCCTGGGGCCTCCGCCGACAACCTGAGGCGCTCCTGCTGGACGTGAAAGGCCAGGCTTCAACCGAGTCCTCCGCATCCCGGATGCCGGCGTGGCCCTGGCTGACGGCGGTGCGCTGGACGTTCGGGCTGCCCGCCATGTCGGCGGCACTTGCTACGGTGATGGCGTTCGGCGCGCTGCAAGCAGTTCTGAGCAATCGCTACAGCGAGGAGGACGAGACCGGACTGCTGATGGCGCCGATGTTGATCTACATAATGCTGATGTGGCTGCCGCTGGCGGGGAGATTCCTGCACCGGCTGGGGCCGCTGCCGCTCTCGCGCGGGAAGACTACGGCGATGGTGACGCTGCCCGTGCTGGTCTCGGCCCTGCTCGGGTACCTCATTGGATTCACCTTTGACGTATTCAAGACGCCGGGGCTCCGGGTGGAATTCCAGGCGCAGCCGGGACTCGGCTTCCCACTACAGAAGAGTGAGCGGGCCCTGCTGCGCCTGCCGGCGCAGCGCTACGAGATCGCCTGGAACGGACAGGCGCCGGAGTTGCGGGCGCCGTGGGGCGAGAGCCACAAGCCGTGGCAGGCACGCATCTGGAAGGGGGCGAGCGCCGTGCTCTACTCACCGGTTTCGACCGCGGAAACGTCGAGCCCTGAGTTCGCCGCCTGGGAGATCAGCAAGGCCCTTGAGATGGTGTACGGCGTCCGCGTGCCGCGCGAGCGAATTCGAGCGACGCACATCGGGCTGGACGGCGACGGCCGGCCAGTGCTGGTGAAAGATCTCCAGGACTTCTTGCCAGAAGGAACGTTGCCCCTGTCGCCTTTGTCCTGGGCCGTCCCGCCGTTGACCGTCGCTGTCTGCGGCGCGCCGTACCTGCTGCTGGCCGGACTGTTGTTCGGACTGCGGCGGGCGGATACACCGGCATGGAAGCGAAACACCGCGGTGGGCGTTGTCATGATCGGGCTCATGGTGGCCTACGTGATCCGCTTACCGCTGTCGTTCAGCGGCCTGACGCGGGGCTGGATCCTCGGCGGCGCGTGGTCTTCTCTGGCGCGCTCCGCCGCCGCCGCGACACCCGGTGGGGCAGTAACGCTCTGGCTGCTGTGCGCTGTGGCGTTGTGGCTCACGTTCCAGTTCGCCGCCGCGCGACTTGCCCAGGCCGAGATCCTACCCGAGCCGCCGCGGCGGTTTGGTTTCTAGCCGGGGCCACGGGTTGGCGTCCCCAGCCGGGTGCGGGGACAAACCGATGCCGGCCAACGCCAGAGAGTACGCGTAAACCTGATTCCGACAGGCCCGGCGGAGTCTCAGCGGGTGTCTGAACGGAAGGGCTTCTGCTGCTGGTAGAGCCCGAGCGCCCGCTCAACTGTGTCGGCCAGTGTCTTGTTTCCCGCAGCACTAGCGACCCGGATGGCGAGATTGGCTGTGGAAACGGCGTCAGCGAATCGGCCGGCCTCGGCATAGGCCGCGGCCAGGGCGTGCAGCGCCTCGGGATGTTTGTACTGCGCCAGCTCGCAGGCTCTGGTGGCGAGTTCGACCGCCTGCCGGCCATTGCGGAGCGTCTCGTCGCGGCTGGTTGCCCGCACCAACGCCAGGCTCGCCAGCGCCGGAATGAAGTCCGGTTCCTGTTCCAGCGCGTCGCTGAAATGGACCGCGCCCTGTCGGAAGTTTCCCACTCGGCAGAATAGAACACCCAAGTTGTAATGCCCGAAGGGGTCGCGAGGATTGAGGCGCACGGCTTCATGAAGATGTGCTTCCGCCTCCTCCAGCGCGCCGAGCTGCTGCAAGAGGGTCCCCAGGTAGAGGTGGGGCAGGGCGAGGTCCGGATCAAGTCGAAGTGCCCGGCGGAACGACTCCACCGCCTCCGGGATCCTATTCTGCCGCGACAGGGCCATACCCAAGCTGCTATGGGCATTGGCCAGCTCAGGCTCTGCCTCCACCGCCCGCGTGAGGTGCGACATCGCCTCCTGGGGCTTTCCCAGTCGCAGCAGGCAGGATCCCAAGCTGGCGAGGGCAGCCGCATTGTTCGGGTTGACCTCCAGTGCCTTGCGATACAAGCCCACGGCGTTCTCACAATCGTCTTGCCGACTAAACTCAAGTCCGGCTCGGACGTAGTTTGTGTCATCCAGAAATTCAGCGTGGATTCTCTTGATCGCGCCGGGCCTCACATTGGCGAATTCAGGGATGTTGGCGGCCCGATTCCTCTCGGTGAAGTTGGCCAGCACCACCGGAGGGGAGCTCTGGCCTTGCTCATCAATGTGGGTGAGAAAAAGCTGCGTGTAAACCGAATAGGCTTTCGAGGAGAACACCAGCCACTTCCCGTTAGGCGACCAACTGTGCCAGGAGTTCATCCGCCCGGTATTGCAGCGGAGCCTTCGGGCCTCGCCTCCCTCGGCAGGAATGATGTACAGCTCGCTGTCCGGTTGCAAGAGCATAAAGCTCTTGGCCTTGCAGAAGACGATCCACTTGCCGTCGGGAGAGAATTTCGGGAAGTAGTTACTCACGCCATTGTTGGAGGCCCCTGGAATCGGCTCCGCCTTGCCCCCCTTGCCGTCGTTGAACGGAATCCGGTACAAGTCGTACGTGAACTTCCGCCCGCCTTTGAGAAACTCGTCAGCCTCCCGTGTCGGCACCAGGACCGAGTCATGGCGGCGCAGGCCGGGCGGGTCGTACGCTTGGTCGCGGCTCCGGCTGAAGACGATCGTCTTGCCGTCCGGGCTCCAGGTTCCATTGGTCTGGACGTGCCGCGGGTCGTCAGCCCCAGGCAATGCGAAGAACTTCCGCGTTTCCCGGTCGTAGACCGCCATGATCCCCTTGACCAGGAAAAAGAGCTGGGAGAAGGCTAAATCCGGCCGGTAGACGGCCAGCGCCCGGTCTTTCACCGTTCCCACGACGTATCGACCGTCCGGCGACACCTGGCAGAGCAAGCCAAAGGTTTGCTCCTTGTCCCCGCGCCGATAGTCGGACCAGGTGATGATCTTGTCCCGGTCGAGCGTTATTTGCTCACTGATCGGCGCCACCGCGTAGGAACCCTTGTCGTTGCCTGAGTCAACCTCCATAGCCAGGGTGCTGCCGTCGGCGGAGAACGAGTGGCAGTTGCCGCAAACCGGCAACTTTTGGAGAACAATCGGAGGCGGCCCCTTCGAAGAGATCTCCCCAAACCGCCAGCGGATATACGCCGCCGGGTCCTTCACGGCCGTTAAGAAGGGCAAGTTCACTTCCCGGAAGAACAGCGGCGATCCCACTTCGTCTTTCGAGGTGCTGATCGAAACGGCGCCCCGCGACAGGGTCCGTTGCGGATCGGTCTGATCGTACCCCAGAATCGCCACCTGGGCCGGTTTTTCCAGAGACCTGCGTTTGATACTCTCCCATTCTGCGTCCGGAGGCGTCCACTGGGGGGCGCGGCAGGTGAAGCTCATGCGCGGGCCTTGGTCCTGGAAGTCGAAGGTCACCTGCCAAGCGTCCGCGCCGGCCCGGCGGTCCTCCCAGCGGAACGTTGGGGGCGCAATCTCCGGGGGAAACACGGTCTGGTCGAGTGGATAAAGAATCGTCAGTTGCCTGTGTTGCGCGTTTTCCCTACGGGCGGCGGGAGTCTTCTGCGTCGGATCGGCAGGCTTCTGAGAACCGTGCAGCAAGGTGACCAGACTACAGGCGCCCACCGCGGCCGCGCCCAGGGCGACGAGCCCGAATGACTTGCTCACCGACTTTTCCCCGCCGCGGCGTGCCCTCCACAATTCCGGCTGGCGCACCGAGTGCATTCTAGCACGCGGAGTTTCCCGGCATCGGTCCTACAGCGTCCGCGTGACCTTACTGAGGGTGCGGGGGCGGTCCGGATTAATCCCCTTTTGAGCGGCCAGGCAGGCCGCGAAGAGCTGGCCCGGGATGATGTAGGGGATGGGGGTGTACAGATCCTCCGGAGTCGCGCCGCGGCGGCGCAGGCTGGCGGGCACTGCGATCACACGATCGGCGGCGCGGAGGGCCGGGCGGTGCCCGGCGTCGGTGAAAACCAGCGTCTCGGCTTTCAGTTGCCGCAGCTTGTCCAATATGTCGCGCATGGAGGGCCAAGTGACGCCACTGGGCGCGAACAGGAACACCGGGAACGACGCCTCCACCATGGCGATCGGGCCGTGGAGGAAATCGGCCGAGGAGAACCGCTCCGCTACTACGTAACAGGTCTCCATCAGCTTGAGGGCAAACTCGAAGGCGGTGGCGTAATTCAGGCCCCGGCCAACCACCACAGTCTGATTCATGAAGCGGAAACGCTCCGAGCAGGCTGCGATCTCCGGCTCCAGCTCGAGGGCCGCTTGGGCCCACTCAGGCAAGCGTTCCAGATCCTTCAGTCGTATGCGAGCGCCCAGGGCATAGGCCAGCAGGTAGAGCACGAGGAGCTGCCCGGTGTAGGTCTTGGTGGCGGCCACGCTGCGCTCCCTGCCCGCGTGAACCAGGAAGACGTGTTCGGCCAGGCCCGCCAGGGTGCTCGCGCGCTCGTTGGTGATGCCCACGGTAAGCGCACCCTGCCGGCGGCCGCGCTCCAGCACCAGGTTGGTGTCGGTGGATTCCCCGGACTGCGAGATGGCCACCAGCAGCGCGTCGCGCAGGTTCACCTCGGCCCCGTACAAGCTGAGGATGGAAGGCGCCGCCAGGGAGACCGGCACACCGGTGGTGATCTCCAACAGATAGCGCCCGAACAACGCCGCATTGTCCGAGGTGCCCCGGGCCGCCAGCAGGACCAGCCTGGGACGGCGCTTCCCCAGCAGCCGCCGGAAGCTCTCGATCGGGCGCAGGTCGGCTTTGAGCGTGCGCTCCAGCGCCGCCGGCTGCTCGCGGATCTCCTCCAGCATCTTCGACATCGTTACGAGAATAGCAGGCGGGCTTCCGCGGTAGCAGCATTACCAGGTGGACGACCTGCGAGGGCTGGTCCGGAATTCGGGTCTGCCCGGCTCTGCTATAGTTGAACCGAAGTGAGGCCCGCGGAGCAATTCACGGACACGGATCCACGTGCGTTGGAGGTGTGGCTGTCTCTCCAGCGCCGCATGGGCTTGGGCGAGAAGCTCCTTGCCGTGCTGGAGGCGAGCCGGTTTCTGTTGCAGATGTACGAGGCGGGCGTGCGACTGGAACACCCAAACGCCAGCGAGCGGGAGATCTTCCTCAGAACGGCGGCGCGCCACCTGGATCGGACTCTCATGATTCGCGCCTACGGGTGGGACCCCGCGCTCCATGGCGACACCGGCGGACGCTCTTAGGCGCCTGGTCGAGGTTCTCGACCGGCTGACAATTCCTCACATGATCGGTGGCTCGGTCGCCAGCTCGATCCACGGGATGGCCCGCCCGACCATGGACGTGGACTTGGTCGCCGCCCTGCAACCCAGCCAGGTGGACCGCTTCGCTGCCGAGCTGCGAAGCGACTTCTATGCCGATCCTGAGATGATCCGGGCGGCCCTGGAACGGGGTCGGCCGTTCAACCTGATTCACTACGCCAGTACTTTCAAGTTCGATATCTTCCCGGTTCTGCCGGACGCCTACCACCAGACCCAGTTCGCCCGCCGGGTGATGGCGGAGGCGACTCAGTTCGGGGATGTGGCCATCCGCTGCGCGGTGGCCACCGCGGAAGACACCATTCTGGCCAAGCTGGAGTGGTATCGCGCCGGGGGCGAAACCTCCGAGCGCCAGTGGAACGACCTGCGGGGAATCCTGCGCGTGCGGGGCCCGGCGCTCGACCTGGAATACCTCCGCCGGTGGGCGCCGGAACTGGGCGTGACGGACCTGCTGGAGCGGCTGCTGGCTGAGTAGGCGGGAGCCGAGCCCATAGGCGTCAAAATAGGGGCAGGGCTTCGGCGGTGGTCGTGGCGCGCGCACTTTTGCGTGCCGCCTCGGCACTTCCGCTTGCGGATCCGTTGCCGGACGTGCCGAGGCCGTTTTTCGCACGTTTCGCCCTGCATCGACAGGAGTGTCGATGCGGCAGACTAAGAGTCCGCGCCACGTTTTGTTCCCGAGCGGGGCTTATGTTAACGCCTATGGGGGCCGAGCCCCTACCGCACGCGCTGGATGTGGGCGCCGAGCGTTCCATCTGCGCTCTCGCGAGCTACCCGGTTGCTACGCCGCGTCCGCGGAAGTGAAGTCCCTGACGCCCGTGTGCCGTTCAGCGCGCGGCGGGCCGCCGCAGATCACCACGTCGGGGCAAAGGTCGGCCGCGTTCGGCGAAACCAGCGTGCCAGCTTCAATCCGCACCTGATGGAAGAACGCGGGGTTCGAGCGCACCGGCTCGAAGATCGGTCCCAGCAGCAACCAAGCCAAGTCACGCTCTACCCTGCTGCCATCGGTCAAGGTCAACCGCGCGCGGAAGTCCTCCACCGGCACGACTTCGAGGACACGTGTCAGATTCACCTCAAGTCTCCCTTCCCCCGGGGCGCGGCAGCCTTCGGTGTGTCCACGTGATACGCACGCGCTGGCGCGCCTGCCTTCGATGTCGTCAGGCCATCGTCGGCAATTCAGGCTGAGGCCAGAAGGAGTTTGGCGAAGTGGGACGAACGCCTCCCCAGACGCGCCAGAAGATCCGGCACCGGAATGCGCGCCACCGCTGCCTGTGCTTGGAGTCTTTCCAGCAGGAGTTCCTTGTCCAGATGAAACTGGTGGACGAGAAACTCATCCGGACTCAGCACCTCGATGTCGTAGGGCTCGACGGATTCAGGCGGGAAGTGCTCCATGTTCGCGGTGAGGATCGTGCCAGTCCGCCTGCGCTTCCGTGCAACCCCAGCGGAGCAGCGTGGAGCGGAGTTCGCGCAAGATGTCGTCCGACCACCTTGGCAGGCAGAAGGCTGGAGCCTCGGCGAGCCGCAAGAGCGTGCCGCAGAGCGGCATCGGGGCCAGCACGCATGTGTCCAGCACGACGAGGTAGTCGTCACCCAGCGCGATCATCCGGAGGTTCCAGGTCGTAGAGGCCCTCATCGGCCGCCGTACGCGTCAACTCATCGAGGACCTGCCGCCGTTTCGCATCCCGCCTGCCCTTGTACGCCAGGACGTCCCGCACGTACATGCGGCGGTGCGTGCCCACCATGTGGTAGGGGATCGCGTCTCCTTCGAGCAACTTGATCAGGAACTGACGCGATACGCCCAACATGCGCGCCGCCTCAGCGGTGGTTAACTGCGCGTCGTCCTGGATGATTGCGACTGACTTCCCCTCGCACAGGTCCGCGATGAGCTTCACCACAAACTCGTGGAGGGTGGGGGGGAGATCCTGGGTCCTCCCGTTCGGGCCGACCAGCTTGGCCCGGCTGCGCTGCATCTTGTGGTATAGCTCAAGCACCCGCTCCTGTTCCTCTTCCGGGATCAGCGCCGCTCCCTGCGCCTGCCGTGCTGACGCCATCGTGCCTCCTTGCTGTCCAATGCTCACACGCCGTAGATTGCCTAAACGACTTAGACGCTACAAGTGCTACATCTATATTATCGGCGGTGGCAGGACTCGTCAATGTTGATGACACGTAACCCATTGAAAGCAAAACCAATATTTCTCTTGGATGGCTTGGATGGCTACCGCACCCGGACGATCCGCGCGCCCAGGCCCGCGAGCTTCGCCTCGATTTTTTCGTAGCCCCGGTCGATGTGGTAGACGCGATCGACCAGCGTCTCGCCACGCGCCACCAGCCCGGCCAGGACCAGTGAGGCGCTGGCGCGCAGGTCGGAGGCCAGCACGGCGGCTCCCGAGAGCTCCGTCGGCCCGGCCACAATCGCCTGCCGCCCCTCCAGCCGTATGTTAGCGCCCATGCGCGCCAGCTCCAGCGCGTGCATGAAACGGTTCTCGAAGATGGTTTCGGTGATCAGCGAGATGCCCTGCGCCTGGGTCATCAGCGCCATGTACTGGGCCTGCAAATCGGTGGCGAAGCCGGGGTACTCTTCCGTGGTCACGTCCACCGAGCGCAGCGCGCCGGAGGCCTGCACGCTGAGCGAGTCCGGACCACTCTCCGACACCTCGACACCGGCTTGGCGCAGCTTGGCGACCAGCGCCGTGAGGTGCTCGGGTAGGCAGCCGGTCACTTTCACTTCGCCCGCGGTGATCGCGCCGGCGATCAGGAAGGTGCCCGCCTCGATGCGGTCCGGGATGATGGTGTGCTCGGCCCCGTGCAACCGTTCGACGCCCCGGATGCGAACGGTCGAAGTGCCCGCGCCCTCGATCTGCGCGCCCATCTTCACCAGCAGTTCGGCCAGGTCTTTGACCTCCGGCTCGCGCGCGGCGTTTTCCAGCAGCGTCTCCCCCTGCGCCAGCACGGCGGCCATCAGCAGGTCTTCCGTGCCGGTCACCGTGATCCGGTCGAAGGTGAAGCAGGCGCCCTGGAGGCCCTGGGGCGCCTCGGCCTGGATGTAGCCGTGCTCCTGGCGGATGATGGCGCCGAGCTGCTCCAGGCCCGCCAGGTGGAGGTTGATGGGCCGCGCGCCGATGGCGCAGCCGCCCGGCAGGGACACCCGCGCGCGCCGCACCCGACCCACCAGCGGCCCCAGCACCAGGCTGGAGGCGCGCATGGTTTTCACCAGCGTGTAGGGCGCCAGCGGCGAGAGGATTTCCGGCGCATGGACCCGCAGCGCGCCGGCCTGATGCTCGACCCGCGCGCCGATCGAGCGCAGCAGCTTCTCCATGGTCAGTACGTCCCGCACCCGCGGAATCCGGTACAGCAGGACCGGCTCTTCGGTCAGCAGACAGGCCGCCAGGGCGGGCAGGGCCGAGTTCTTGGCTCCGCTAACCCGCACTTCGCCACGAAGCGGCACGCCCCCGCGAATGAGGAACTTATCCATGCTTCAAGGCCTCGGAAATGCGTCCACCGGCAGCTTCCAGGCGCCGCACAGCTTCCTCCCGGCTCAGCCCTAGGCGCCCCATCAGGATGGCGGTCTTCACTGCTCCCCCCGCCTGTTCGAGCAGCTCCGCGGCCCGCCCGGCCTCCACGGCAGCCGCCTCAGCCACGATGCGCCGCGCGCGATCGCGCAGCTTCTCGTTCCTTGGCTGCACGTTCACCATCAGGTTGCCGAAGACGTGGCCCAGCCGGATCATGGCGGCGGTGCTGAGCATGTTCAATATCAGCTTCGTGGCGGTGCCGGCTTTCATGCGGGTCGAGCCGGTGATGATCTCCGGCCCGGGCAGGGGCTCGATGGGTATGTCCACCGCGCGGGAAAGCTCGGAGGCCGGCGTGCAGCTCACGCCGATGGTCTCCGCGCCCAGCCGCCGCGCCTCGGCGACCGCCCCCAGCACGTAGGGCGTGCGGCCGCTGGCGGCGATGCCCACCAGCACGTCCCTGGCGGTGAAGCCGCGTGCAAGAAGATCGCGGGCGCCCAGGGCGGGCTCATCCTCGCTGGCCTCGGTGGCGCGAGCCAACGCCCGCTCACCGCCGGCGATGATACCCTGGACCAGCTCCGGCGGCACGTTGAAGGTGGGGGGACACTCGGCGGCATCCAGCACTCCCAGCCGCCCGCTGGTGCCGGCGCCGATGTAAAAAAGCCGACCGCCCTGCCGGATTCGCTCGACGATCGCGTCCACGGCGCGGGCGATGGCGGGAATCTGGCGCTCGACCGCCTCGGCCACCTGGCGGTCCTCGCGGTTGATCACGCGCAGGATCTCCTCGGTAGGCAGCGCGTCGATGCCCTCGGAGGCCGGATTGTGTTGCTCGGTCAGCAGGTGGTCGAGCATTCTGATCAGGAGCCGTGAAAGAGCTGCGGGGACCGCTCCCTGACGGTCGCGGCTCGGAAACAGGTCATTGCTCCCGCACACGTTACCGAGCCACGCGCGTAAGCAAGTGGCCGCCGCGGGCATTCTTTCACGGCTCCTCCTCAAGCTACGCCGGCTTTGCGCATCACTTCCTGCGCGGCTTTCAAGGCCAGGCGCGCCGCCTCCTCGACGGGCATGTCTTTGAGCCCCCGCCCGAAAACCTCCAGGCTCAGGCCGTCTTCGTAACCGATCTTCTTGAGGGCCCTCAGGAATCCGGTCCAGTCCACGACCCCCTCGCCCGGCAGCAGGCGCTCGTTGTCGCGGATCTCGACGGGCGGCAGCTTGGGGGCATCCGCCAGGTGCACGTGGACGATGCCGCGCTTGCCCGCGGCCAGAATGTCAGCCGGCGTAGCCCCGGCATGGTGCCAGTGCCAGGAGTCCAGCAGGAGCCCCACGTTCGGCCCGCATTCCTTGGCGAAGGCCAGCATCTCGTCCATCCGCCAGATGAATTCGTGCGGAGACCGCTGGCGGACACTGAGCGGGCCGATGAACTCCAGGCCCAGACGCACCTGGGCGCGTCGCAACACTTCCGCAATAGCCTGAAAGCGGTCTTTGTAGACCTTGCGCAGCTCCGCCTTCGGGGTTTCACTTGAGGGCATGACCCAGGTGACCATACGTGGGCAGCCGATGGCCCGCGCAAACTGCGCCGCCGGCGCGAGCTTCTGCAAACCGGCCTTGAAGGCAGCCTCGTCCTTGCGGAACTCCACCGGCAAGGACGCTGCCGCGGGTTTCAGTTTCAGCTCCTTCAGCAGCGCGCGTGTGCTGTCCACGCCCTCGTCCATGGCCCTGCTCAGGTTGACATCCACGCCGCCGTAACCCGTGCGTTGCGCCAGGTGGGCGAACTCGGGCCACGGCGCGCGGTTGGAAATCGTGACGCTGTTCAGCGAGATGTACATGGCTCTTTCCTAATGCTCGCGCTCTCGTTCGAGGCGCGGCGGCTCATCCGCCCCATTATCGTACTTGGGGGCTGTACGGTGCGCATCGACCTCACGGGCCGAGTGGCGGCTCCCACGCCGCTTGTTGTAAGATAGGTAGTCGTCGCCCACGGTGGGCGCCTGCCGCGTGTCGCTGCGCGCTCGAAGCGGCCCCCAGCACCAGGCAAACAGGAAGGTTCTCTTATGTACGCAGTCATCGAGACCGGCGGCAAGCAGTATCGCGTGGCCCCCGGCGAGGTCATCGAGATCGACCGGCTGCCCTGGCCAGTGGGCACCGAAGTCGAGCTGAACCGGGTGCTGGCGGTCTTCCACGACCCGGATCAGTTGCTGGCCGGAGCCGAGGTGGGCGATGCCAAGGTCCGGGCCACGATCACCGCCCACGGCCGCGGCAAGAAGATCCGGGTGTTCAAGTTCAAACGCAAGAAGCAGTACAAGCGCACCATCGGGCACCGGCAGGACCTGACCCGGGTGAAGGTAATCGAAATCGTGGCTTAAGAGAGGCAAACATGGCGCACAAGAAAGGACTGGGCAGTTCCCGCAACGGGCGCGACTCCAACGCGCAACGCCTGGGGGTCAAGGCCTTCGGCGGGCAACTGGTCAGCGGCGGCTCGATTCTGGTGCGGCAGCGGGGCACCAAGTTCAAGCCGGGCGAGAACGTGGGACGCGGCAAGGACGACACGCTGTTTGCCCGGATCACCGGCTTGGTGGAGTTCCGTGATCGCGGCCACCTGGGCAGGTTCATCAGCGTGCGCACCGCTTCCTGAACCTGTTACCGTAAGTTCGCCGTGAGCCGCCGGTCGCGCGCCGGGCGGCTTTTTTCATGTTCATTGACGAGGTCACCATCTACGTCAAGGCCGGCGACGGCGGCAACGGCTGCCTGGCTTTCCGCCGGGAGAAGTACGTTCCCCGCGGCGGCCCCAGCGGCGGGGATGGCGGCCGCGGCGGCGACGTGATCCTGTTATCGAGCGAGCACTACAACACGCTGCTGCATCTCCGCTACAACCCCGAGCACAAGGCCGAACGCGGCCGGCATGGCGAGGGCAGCAACCGGACGGGCCGGGACGGCGCCTCGGCCGAGGTGCCGGTTCCCGTGGGCACGGTGATCTACAACGCCGCCGACGGCACGCTGGTGCACGACTTCACCCAGAAGGGCGAGCGCTTCGTGGCGGCGTGCGGAGGAAAGGGCGGCCGCGGCAACGCCCGTTTCGCCACCTCGACCCATCAAGCGCCCACCGAGCACGAGCCCGGCCACCCCGGCGAGGAGCGGCGCCTGCGCCTGGAGCTGAAGCTCCTGTCCGACGTGGGCCTGGTCGGCTTCCCCAACGCCGG
>CAYGVJ010000022.1:34129-45811 GCA_964353255.1 uncultured Solibacteraceae bacterium
GCCTGGAGCTGAAGCTCCTGTCCGACGTGGGCCTGGTCGGCTTCCCCAACGCCGGCAAGTCCACGCTCATTTCGCGCATCTCTGCCGCCCGCCCGAAAATCGCCGCCTACCCTTTCACTACCCTGGAGCCGCACCTGGGAGTGGTCGGCCTGGAGGATCAGCGCAGCTTCGTCGTCGCCGACATCCCCGGCCTTATCGAAGGGGCGCACCAGGGCCACGGCCTGGGCACGCGCTTCCTGCGCCACATCGAGAGGACCCGCCTGCTGGCCCACCTGGTGGACGTCTCCGGAGCCGGAGAGCGCGATTCGGTGCACGCCTTCGAGGTCGTGATGAAGGAGCTCGCCAGCTTCAGCGAGAGCTTGACGAAGAAGCCCCTGCTGGTGGTGGCCACCAAGGTCGATGCCCTTGAAGATGCCCTTCTCCTGGAGTCGCTCCGCGCGATGGCGCTGGAGAGAGGGCTGCCGTTTATCGCCATCTCCAGCGTGACCGGCGCGGGCATCGAGCAGTTGAAGCGCGCCATGGCCGAGCGGGTGCTGGGGCCGGGGGGGTAGTGCGGCCATAGATGCAGACCTGGCTCTAAAGCAGCGGCGCAGCCGTCGCCGCCGACTTGCTATCCTCATAGATATGCTCCGTTACCACGTAGCGTATTACCTTCCGCGTGGTCAGGACCGCTTGGTTGTGGCCGAAGTGCTGGACTTCCCCGGAGTGCTTAGCCAGGGCTTTGACTTGCCTGACGCCCGCCTGATGATTGCCAGCGCGCTGGAGGACATGGCGGAGCTTTGCCTGGAAGAGGGCAAAGCCCTTCCCACGCCAGACCCGGAAGCATCGGCGCCAGGCGCTGATTTGATCGAGTTGTTGCCGCTATCAGTAGAAGTTGGAATGCAGAAGGTGTGAAGCGCCACGAACTGCTGGATCACCTCGGGCGTCACGGCTGCCGGTTGGAACGCGAAGGCAGCCGTCATTCCATCTTCGTCAACCCTGCCGCGGGAGCCAAGGCGCCGGTTCCGCGCCACTCCGAGATTGACAATCGCCTCGCGATCAGAATCTGCCAGCAATTGGCGGTACCATCGATCCGACCATGGCCAGTTGCAGCACTGCTCGGTCCCCGGGTTTGCGAAAACGAATGAAGTCTGCGGTCGGGGGGACAGCCGAGGGTGCAGCCAGGGCGCAGCCTGATGTCAGTGCAGCCACAAGTGCAGCCCCTGCTGCAAGGCCGCCGCGCCCGCGACGCCGACACCCACCCAGCGTAGGGCCGGCGAGCCCCGGCGCTTCCAATCCCCGTGGGCGGCGTGAAAACCGAGGTAGAGAAAGCTGCCTCCGGCCAGCGCCAGGGCGTAGTCGGCCCAGCCGCCGCCCCACCGCGGCCCGATGAGCGCTTCGAGCACTGCCGCTAGAAAAGTAGCCGCCTCGGCGGCCACGCACACCGCCAGGGCCGCAGCCCGCGAAGGGAGCGCCGCGCGCAGCATCACCCCCAGCGCCAGCCCTTCCGGCACCTTGTGCAGCATCACTGCCGCCAGCACCGCGGTTCCCAGCCCCTCGACGCTTTCCCGATAGGCCGCCGCAATGCCCAACCCGTCCAGGAAGCTGTGGACCGAGGCCGCCAGCGCCATCGGCATGGCGAAACCGTGCAGGCTCGTAGTGCAAAGCTCGTGCTCGTGAGTGTGCGAACAAGCGGGGCAGACCGGATAGACGTAACGGCCCACCAGCCACAGCAGGGCCACTCCCAGCAGCAGGAAACCCAGGCCGCCCGCCCAACCGTGCGAGCCGGCCAGCTCCGGCAGGATCCCGAAGGCCGCGATCCCCATGAGCAGCCCGCCGCTCAGAGACACCATGCCGCCCGGCCGGGCGGCGGCTCTCAGGCAGCAAACCCCCAGCACGGCGCCGGCCACGCCGATCAAGGTGGCCGCCAGCGAAACCGTGGTCGCCGGGAAGGAAGCCAGTGCGGACGGCAAGCGCCTACCGTGCGGTTTCCAGCTCCAGCCGCTGCCGCGCGCGCCAGGCGCGCCGGCGGTCGCGCCACTCGTGGTGCAGCGCGCCGAAGCCGGCCCAATAGTACCCGGCCACGAACAGCAGCAGGAACGGCAGGGCGAAGAAGTTGTAGGTGTCGATGGCGAAGGCCGCGGTGCCCAGGAAGTACGTCCCGATGGCGATCTCGATGAACGGCAGCCAGCCGCTTCTGCGCCGGTAACCCCGGACCGCCGGCGCGCCCTGCCTGCCCAGCGCGAACTTAGGGGTGCGCGTGAAGCTGCTGGGTATGCCGAAGAAAGCCTCCAGAACGCCGCGCGTGTTGACCACCGTCAGCCCCACGCCCACTGCCAGCAGCGCGGGCAGCAGCAGGATGCTGCGCTTCCAGTTCTTGGGGAACAGCTCCTTCTGCGCCAGCACGTAAAAAGCGGACAGCGACCAGAACGTGGCCAAAATCAGCGGCAGGTCCAGGAACACCATCTGGAACCAGCCCATGTAGAAGCGCACAATCATCACCGGCAGCAGCAAGGCCGAAACCAGCACCATCAGCGGGTAACTGATGTTCGCGGTCAGGTGGAAGAAGGCCTCCAACTTCACCCGCCAGGAAATCTTGGCGCGGAGAATGCTCGGCAGCAGCTTCATGGCGATCTGGATCAGGCCCTTGGCCCAGCGGCCCTGCTGCACCTGGAAGTCGAACATGTCCACGGGCAGCTCGGAGGGGCAATCCACCCCCGGAACGTAGACGAACTTCCAACCCCGCAACTGCGCCCGGTAGCTCAGATCGCAGTCCTCGCTGAGCGTGTCGTGCTGCCAGCCGCCGGCCTCCTCGATCATCCGCCGCCGCAGCATGCCCGCGGTGCCGTTGAAGTTGAAAAACAACCCGCGGCCGTAGCGCGCGCTGTGCTCCAGAACGAAATGGCCGTCCAGTAGCATGGACTCGACTTCGGTCAGGAGGTTGAACTCCCGGTTCGCGTAGCTCCAGCGCCCCTGGACGGTTCCCACCTTCGGGTCGCTGAAGAAGTGGATGGTGCGCTGAAGGAAATCCGAAGGGGGGATGAAGTCCGCGTCGAAAATGGCGATAAACTCGCCGGTGGCGGTCTTGAGCGCCGCCTGCAAGGCCCCGGCCTTGTAGCCCAGCCGGTGGTCGCGGTGGAGGTACTCCATCGGCACGCCGAGGCCCTGATAGTGCGCCACCAGGCGTTCGGCCACCACGCGGGTCTCGTCGGTCGAGTCGTCCAGCACCTGGATCTGGAGCCGGTCGCGGGGGTAGTCGATCTTGCTCACTTCCTCGAGCAGGCGCTCCACTACGTACCGCTCGTTGTAGATGGGCAACTGGAGCGTTACGCGGGGCAACTGCTCGAATCGTTGCGGGGCCTCCTTGGGCAGCTTCCGGCCGTGCTTGAGGTAAATGCGGATCACCTCGTAGCGGTGCACGCCGTACAGCGCCAGAATCCCCAGCAGGGCGAAATACGGGATCAGTATCGCCCAGTCGAACCAGCTCAACTGGTGGATCCCGGCGAAGGTCTCGTCAAAGAACGCGCGGCGGAATTGCTCGAGGGGCGAAATGGCGATCCAGGCCAGCACCGGGATGGAGCAGGACAACATGGAAATGCGCTCGTAGGGCGACCTCCCTATTCTACCCTAGATCCGCCCTCTGGCCCGGAGAAAAACCTCCCGGAGCGCTCCGGCGATGTGGTCCAGGGGTTCTCCTTAGTCCTCCATTGTCGCCGACAGGAGAGGGTGCTGAAAAAGGCCTTGGACAAGCTGAAGCATGTCCTACGTGGGCGCGCAAATGCCTGATTTGGCGTTGTGGGACATGCTTTAGCTTGTCGTCCTCGGGCCTTGAGGTAGGCCTTTTTCAGCACCCTTAGGAGTATGATTACCTTGGAGGTTGCCAGCATGAAACCCGCAGTCAGCCGCCGTCATTTCCTGGGTGTCGCCTCGGCCGCCGGCGCCGGCGTAAGCCTGGCCGCGCCCCCCTCCAGCCAGCCCCTGGCTCTGCTCGGAGGCAAGCCGGTGCGCACAACGCCCTTTCCCTCCTGGCCCCGCTTCGACAAGCTGGAGGAGCACGCCTGGCTCGAAGTGTTGCGCAGCGGCAAGTGGTTCCGCGGCTACGGCAAGCAAGTGGACCGCTTCGAGGAGGCCTACGCCGCCCTCACCGGCGCCAAGTACTGCCTGGCCACGGCCAACGGCACCAGCGCCCTGTTCACGTCGCTCAACGCGCTGGGCGTCGAGCCCGGCGACGAAGTCCTTGTGCCCCCCTACACCTTCGTGGCCACCATCAACGCGGTGCTGCTTCAGCACGCCCTGCCGGTGTTCGTGGACAGCGACCTGGAAACCTGCCAACTGGACCCGGCCAAGATCGGGGCTTTGATCACCGACCGCACCCGCGCTATCATCCCCGTTCACATCGGGGGCTCGGCGGCGGATCTGGACGCCATCCTGCCCATCGCCCGCCAGCACAAGATCCCGGTGATCGAGGACGCCTGCCAGGCCCATTTCGGCGAATGGCGCGGGCGGAAGCTCGGGACGCTGGGCGACACCGGCTGCTTCAGCTTCCAGGCTTCCAAGAACCTGAACTCCGGGGAAGGCGGAGCGATCCTCACGGCCAGCGAAGAACTGGCCGAGAAATGCTACACCTTCCACAACAACGGCCGCGGGCGCAAGATCCGCAGCCTGGACTTCTCCTACCACGCCAACGGCGCCAACCTGCGCATGACCGAGTTCCAGGCCACCCTGCTGATGGCCCAGATGACGCGGCTGGAGGAGCAGTCGAAAACCCGCGAGCAGAACGCCGCCTACCTCACCCGTCTGCTCAAGGAGATCCCCGGCATGGCGCCGGCGCGCATGTACGAGGGCTGCACCCGCAACGCCTACCACATCTACATGTTTCGCTACCTCAAGGAGCACTTCGCCGGGTTGCCGCGCGCCACGTTCCTCAAGGCGCTCAGGGCCGAGGGCGTTCCCTGCTCCGGCGGCTATGCGCCGCTAGACCAGGAGCCGTTCCTCAAGAACGTGCTGGCCTCCCGCGCCTACCGCGCCGTCTTTTCGCCGGAGCGGCTGGCCCGCTGGGAGCAGCAAAATCACTGCCCGGCCAACGACCGGCTGTGCCAGGAGGCGGTGTGGTTCATCCAGACCATGCTGCTGGGCACCCGCACCGACATGGAGCAGATCGCCGAGGCCATCCGCAAGATCCAGGCGCAGGCGGGCAGGCTGGTAAAGGCCTGAGGAAATGGACCTATGCCATCGCCGCCGCGCACGTTCACCAACTCCATCGGCATGAAATTCGTCTGGATCGACCCGGGTTCGTTCCGGATGGGCTCGGACGATAAGAATGCAGATGAGAAGCCGGCGCACATGGTGACGCTGAGCAAGGGGTTCTATTTGCAGACCACCGAGGTGACCCAGAGCCAGTGGGAAGCGGTCATGGGGACCAATCCCAGCCACTTCAAAGGGCCGGACCGGCCGGTGGAGACGGTCTCCTGGCAGGACGCGCAGGAGTTCTTGAAGAAGCTGAACGCGAAGGAGAAGGACAGCCGGTACCGGCTGCCGAGCGAAGCCGAGTGGGAATGTGCCTGCCGGGCGGCTGGCCAGGAACCGGATGAAGCCGCTAACCTCGACGAGGTGGCCTGGTGGGGTATGAACTCGAGCGGCGAGACGCACCCGGTGGGCCAGAAGCAGCCCAACGCCTGGGGGCTGTTCGACATGCGCGGGAACGTTTGGGAGTGGCTCGAGGATTGGTACGACGGCGGAGGCTACGCCAAGAGTCGGCAGTTGGATCCGACGGGGCCGGGTTCAGGTAGCTTCCGGGTGTTGCGTGGCGGTTCGTGGGACGAAATCGACGCCGGGCGCTTCCGTTGCGCCCGCCGCTACTACTGCTTCCCTGTCGTCCGGGGCTTCGGCATCGGGTTCCGGTGCGCCAGGACTTTTTGAATTACCCTTTGCGCTTTTTCCCTTTACATCGTTTTCAGGGCGAACTGGAGCACGCGCGCGGAACTGCAACCTGACTGGACGCGAATCCTGAACTCGCCCGGCTACCGGGCCATCTTCCCGGCGGAGCGGCTCAAGCGCTGGCACGAGCACAATCACTGCCCGGCCAACGACCGGCTGTGCCGGGAGGCGGTGTGGTTCATCCAGACCATGCTGCTGGGCCCCCCGGGCGACATGGAGCAGATCGCCGAGGCTATCCGCAAGATCCAGGCGCAGGCGGGGAAGCTGGCGAAGGCCTGAAGCTGGCTCGACGCACGGGGGTTGACAAACCCGCGGCGCTATGCTAAATTTTTAGCATGAGGCTGGTTTTTTAGCAGGCCGGCCCCGAGGACGCCCCATGAGCACCGCCCGCTTCGCCCACCTGAGCCGCCGCGAGCGGCAGATCATGGACCTGCTCTACCAGCACGGCCGGCTGAGCGCCGCCGAGGTCCACGCGCGGCTGCCGGAGGCACCCGGCTACTCCGCGGTGCGGGCCCTGCTACGGGTGCTGGAACAAAAAGGCCACGTCCGGCATCAAGAAGAAGGGTTGCGTTACGTGTTCATGCCGAAAGTGACGCGCGAGAAGGCCAAGCGCTCGGCGCTGGCGCACCTGGTGAAGACGTTCTTCGAAGGCTCGGCCGGGCAGGCCGCGGCGGCGCTGCTGGACGCCTCGGCCGGGGAACTCACCGCCGAGGAGCTGGACCGCATCGCGGGGCTGGTGGAGAAAGCTCGCGAGGAGGGCCGATGAGCGCCGGGTGGGAGTTTCTGCTGAACGTGGCCGCCAAGGGCGCGGTTGTGCTGGGGGCGGCGTTCCTGCTGAGCCTGGCGTTGCGGCGGGCCTCGGCCTCGACCCGCCACCTGCTGTGGACGGCGGCTCTGGCCAGCTTGCTGCTGCTTCCGGTGCTCGCGATGGTCCTGCCGCAGTGGGACGCGCCGGTGTTGCCGGTCTCGGCCGAAGCGCTGGCAGCACCCGGCGGGAAGGTCCCCCTGGACGGGGGGCGCCCTCTGGGCCCGGCTTCCAGGCCGGCGTCTCCGGACTGGCCCAGGCTGGCGGCGGCGCTGTGGGCGGCCGGCGCGCTGCTGGTTCTCTCGCGGCTGCTCATAGGGATGGCCCGAGTGCAGCGGTTGGCCCGGCGCGCGCGTCCCGTCCACGAGCCGGAGTGGTTGGACTCGCTGGGGGAGCTGTCCCGCAAGCTGGGCATCGCTGCCCCGGTCTCGCTGCTCAAATCCGATACGGTGACGTTGCCCATGACCTGGGGCCTGCTGCGGCCGGTGGTCCTGTTGCCGCGCGACGCCGGAGGGTGGCCGCCGGAGCGGCGCCGCGTGGTGCTGTTACACGAGCTGGCGCACGTCAAGCGACGCGACTGCCTCACGCAAGTCCTGGCCCAAGCCGCCTGCGCCTTGCACTGGTTCAATCCGCTGGTGTGGCTGGCGGCGCGGCGCCTGGCCATTGAGCGGGAACGCGCCTGCGACGACCAGGTTCTCGAACTGGGCACGCGGCCCTCCGATTACGCGGGGCATCTTCTGGATGTGGCGCGTTCGCTCCACGAGCGGCAGAGCTGGGCGCTGGCGGCCGTAGCCCTGGCCCGGAGGTCGCAGTTCGAGGGACGCCTGGTGGCGATTCTGGATCCTGGGGTACGCCGAGCGCTCTCCCGGTGGGTGGCGGTGCTGGCGGCCGGGACCCTGGCCGGCGTGGTGCTGCCGCTGGCGGCGATGCGCTTGCAGACGGCGACGGGGGCGCTTTTGGGCACCATTTACGATGGCACTTACGCCGTGGTGCCGGGCGCCCGGGTGACGGTCATCGACCGAGGCAGCCGGCTGGAGCGAACGACGATGACCGGCGCCGCGGGCGACTACTCGTTTGCGGCGCTGCCTGCCGGGCGCTATGACTGGGAGGTGCGCGCCCAGGGGTTCATGCTGCTTCGAGGGCGCGACATTGTGCTGGATGCCAGCAGCGCTCGCCGGCTCGACGCGGTGCTGCGGCTGGGCGTGGTGAGGGAACGCATCGAAGTCCGGGGAAGCCCATAGAGTAGATTTTTGCCAACCTGAGGAGGTTATTGATATGAAGAGAGTTACTACAGCTGTAGTGTGCCTGGCCGCCTGGATGACTTGGCCCGCGCAGGCGGAAAGCATCGCCGGCCGGGTGTGGGATCCCACCGGAGCCGTAGTGCCGGCTGCGGCGGTGACAGTAACTAACGCCGAGAATGGCGCGCGGCAGACGGTGACGACCGGGGCGATTGGCGACTTCGCCTTCGCGGGGCTGGCCGCGGGCCGCTACGAGGTGGAAGTGCGTGCCAAGGGCTTCCAGCAATTCCGGCGCTCCGGAGTAGAGGTGGGCGCCACGGGCGTGGCGACGGTCAACGCAGTGCTCCGGCTGGGCCAGTTGACGGAGCGGCTCGAGGTACGCTCCGCGGGCACGCCGAGGGCCCCGGCTAACCGTCCGTTTCGCGTCGGGGGCAATCTCGAGCCCTTGAAGCTGATCCGACAAGTCAAGCCCAGCTATCCCGAGCAAGCCAAGGCTCAGGGCATTGAAGGGGTGGTAGTGCTCTCTGCCGTGGTCCAAAAGGACGGGACGGTGGGCAACGTTACGGTCATGAGCGGGGCCCATCCATTGCTGGCCGCTGAAGCCGAGAACGCGGTGCGGCAGTGGCGCTACCAGCCAAGCCGGCTCAACGGCGAGCCCGTCGAAATCGTGACGACCCTTGAGGTGGACTTCCGGTTGCAGCCGTAGGGGCGGGCCATGGCCCGCCCTTACCGAACCGGGGTGAGGAGCACCCGCTCCAGGTTCATGGCGGGGACGCCGCCGCGCACATTGGCCTTCACCTGCAAGGCTTGTTCACCGGCGGCGAGCTCGATCTCGCCCACCGGGAAGGTCTTGAAGACCCAGGCGCCCTGCGTGTTGGCCACCGTGCCGGCGACCTGGCGCGTCCCGGCCACCACCGCAAACTCGGTCCCCTGGCTGGCCCCGGCGGCGCCGTAAGTGACCTCGACCCGGTAGCGGCCCGCGCGGGGAAGGGCCACGGCCCAGGTGGGGATGTCGTCGGAGCGGATCCAGTGGGTCAGGAAGACGTGGCCCAGGAAGTTCTCCTTCTTGGCGCGCTGCTCGAAGCGGGTCTCGATCTCGCAGGACTCGGCGCCCAGCCTGAGAATGCCCTGCGCGTCCGGCTGGATCACGTAGGGGCGCACCGCCGGCGCGCCGTCGAGCTCCAGGGCCACGACACTGGCGACCTCGTCCGGGGCCTCCTCGGGCAAGGAAACCAGCGCGTCGCCGCCCGCGCGCCGCACAGCGAGGCGGTCTGAAGGCCGGCCCAGAAGCCGCGCCGCGAGGACCCGGTTGTCGAGCCCGGGAACGCGCAGCACGCGATCCGCCGGCCACTGGAAGACATGCAGGTATACCGTGTTCCCCTTGGCCGTCGCGCGTCCGAAGAAGGGGAGCCGGGCAAACGGGCTGGCCGTGGTTCCGTAGATGGCCTCGCCGTTGACCTTGAGCCAGCGCCCCATGGCGCGCAGGCGCGTGACGAACTCGTCCTGGATGCGCCCGTCCGGCGTGGGGCCCACGTTGAGCAGCAGGTTGCCGCCTTTGCTCACCACCTCGACGAGCATGCGGACGAGGTCGCGCTCGGTCTTGAACTCGGTCTCGTACTTGTTGTAGCCCCAGCTATCCGTGTTGATGGTGACGCAGGACTCCCAGAGGATAGGCTTGCCGGAGGGGTCCTCGAAGCCGGTGGCCGGCACGAACTGCTCGGGCGTGCCGAAGTCGGCGCGGTTGCCCGGTTCGCGTTTGTAGAGCCGGTCGTTGATCAGCGTGTTGGGCTGGAGCTGGCGGATGAAGGCGTAAACCTCGTCGGAACGCATCTCCTGGATCGAGTGCTCCCACTCGCCGTCGAACCAGATGACCGCCACGTCGCCGAACTCGGTGAGCAGCTCGCGCAACTGGGCCTTCATGAAGTCGATGAAGCGGTCCAGGTTGCCGCCCTCGTTGGGGTTGGCGACCTCCCAGGCGCGCTTGGGCACGTAGTCGGGATGATGCCAATCCATGATCGAGTGGTAGAAGCCCAGACGCATCCCCTGGCGCTGGCAGGCCTGGGCCAGCATTCTGAGCGGATCACCCTGGTAAGGTGTGATCTCCATGTCGTAGTCGCTCACTTTGCTGCGGTAGATGCTGAAGCCGTCGTGGTGCTTCGAAGTGATGACCGTGTAGCGGACGCCGGCCTCGCGCGCCAGGCTCACCCAGGCGTCGGCATCGAAGTTGACGGGGTTGAAGCGCCGGGCGTACTTGTCGTACTCGGCCTGAGGAATCTGGAATTGGTGGCGGGCCCACTCATGGCGGCCGATCACCGAGTACACGCCCCAGTGGATGAACATGCCGAACTTGGCCTCGCGGAACCAGCGCGTGCGCTCGGCCTCGGGCAGGGGTTTCTGGGACGGTTGGGCGCCGGCCAGAGCGGCGCCGATCAGAAGCGGCACAAGAATTCTGGTGAGCATAGTTCAGAAGCTTATTCTATCCGTTACAATATGCGGGAGTATCCAACCCGATGCAGGCAGCCCAGACATCTTCCGCGGCCGCCGCGCCGCCCTCCCCCCCGATACCACCGCGCTACCTGGCCCTTGACGCCTATCGCGGGTTCATCATGCTGGTGCTGGTCTCCGGAGAATTCGGCCTGGAGGCTCTGGCCCAGCGCAATCCGGCTTTCCGCGGCCTGGCCAACCAGTTCGAGCACATGCCCTGGGAGTGGATCGCCTTCTGGGACCTGATCCAGCCCGCGTTCATGTTCATGGTTGGCGTGGCGCTGCCTTTCGCCCTGGCCCGGCGCCTCCAGCAGGGCGCCAGCCGGCGCCAGTTGTTCCGGCACGTCGCCGCGCGGAGCTTCCGCCTGGTCCTGATGAGTCAAATCCTGATGTCGATCTCCGCCGGCAGGATGCACTTCCAGCTCATCAACGTGCTGGCGCAGATCGGGATCACCTATTTTCTCTGCTACCTGATCATGCAGCTCCGGTTCCGCTGGCAGGCCGTCACTGCGGCCTTGATCCTGACGGGGCACTGGGTTCTCTTTGCGGTTTTCCCGGGAACGGAAGGGCCGTTCCTGTCGAAGACGACCAACATCGGGGCGGTCATCGATGTCTTCGTCTTCGGGCGGGTGAATCCGGGCTACTGGGCGACCATCAACTTCATCACCAGCACCGTGACCACGCTGTTCGGCGTGTGGACCGGTCAACTGCTGCGCAGTCAGAGGTCGCCTTCCCAAAAGATGCGGATCATCGCGCTCTGGGCTGCCGCCGGTCTCGGTCTCGGGCTGATCATTCACCCCTGGAACCCGATCATCAAGCGGATCTGCACGACGTCGTTCACGCTGTACAGCACGGGCTGGGTCCTCTTGATGCTGCTGGCTTTCTATTGGCTGATCGAGGTGAAAAGCTGCCGGAAGTGGACCTTCCCACTGGTGGTGGTGGGCGCGAATTCGATCTTCATCTACTCGCTGGACATCGTTCTGCGCCCGGGGCTGGACTCGGCGGTCGGGGTGTTCACGCGGCGTTTCGTGTGGCTCGGGGACTTCGCGCCCGTGGCCCAGTCCTGTTTGGTCCTGCTGGTGATGTGGTCGGTGTGCTACTGGCTCTATCGGCGCAGGATCTTCTTCAAGCTCTAAAAGCCGGAAAGCCGGGACAGTACACTCAAACACCCATTTCGGGAAACTGTGTTTGAGTGTACTGAGCCTCTTGCAGAAATCGGCTGGCCGAAACATTTTCGTC
>CAYGVJ010000023.1:0-45749 GCA_964353255.1 uncultured Solibacteraceae bacterium
CGTGCATGTGCCGCACGATGTTCTCCCGCACCACGATGGCGTCGTCGATCAGCAGGCCGATAGCCAGCGACAGGCCCATCAGGGTCAGGATGTTGAGCGTGAAACCCAGCGCGTTCATCACGATGAAGCTGGAGATCACCGAGACGGGCAGCGCCGTGCCGGTGATCACGGTGCTGCGCCAGCTATTGAGGAACAGGAAAACGATCATCACCGTCAGAATGCCGCCCAGCAGCAGCGTGGTCTTGACGTCTTCGACCGAGTCGCGGATGAAGATGGAGCGGTCCACTACCGAGCGCAGCCGGATATGCGGCGGCAGCTCGCGATTGAGCTGGCCGACCACCTGCGAAATCCCGTCCGCTACCTGGACCGTGTTGGCGCCGGACTGCTTGACGACGTCCAGCGCCAGTCCCGCCTTGCCGTCGATGAGCGCGGCGCTGCGGCGTTCCTCGACGCCGTCCACGATGCGGGCCACCTGCGGCAGGTAGATGGGCGCGCCGCCGCGCATGGCCACAATGAGCGTCTCGAACTCGTCCACGGAGCGGAACTTGCCGGAGACGCGCAGCAGGGGCTCCTCCCGGTCCTGTTCGAGCTTACCCGCGGGCACGTCCTGGTTTTCGCGCTGGAGCGCGCCGGCCACCTGGGCAAAGCCCAACTGGTAGGCCTTGAGCCGGTTGCTGTCCACCAGGATCTGGATCTCGCGGCGGGCCAGGCCCACCAGGTTCACCTGGCCCACGCCGGGCACGGTTTCCAGCCGCCGCTTGATGACCTTCTCGGCGAGCGAGGACAGCGCCCGAATGTCGGCGGTCGGGCTCTCGACAGCCACCGAAATCACCGGCATGGCGTTGAGATCGATGCGCTGGATGACCGGCTCCTTCATGTCCTGGGGAAAGTCGATGCGGATGGCGTTGATCTTGGCCTGGGCGTCCTGCTGCGCGGTGTGGATGTTGGTGCCCAGGCGGAACTCGGCCATGATGACGGAGAGGCCCTCGGTGCTGGTCGAGGTGAGGTGGCGCACGCCCGGGATCGTGTTGAGAGCCTCCTCGATGCGCTTGGTCACCTCGCGCTCGACGGTCTCCGGCGCGGCGCCCGGGTAAAGAGTCTGCACCGTCAGCACCGGGATCTCGACGTCGGGCATGAGGTCGATGCTCAACCGGCGGTAGGAGTACAGGCCCAGCGCCACCAGGGAGACGGACAGCATGGTGGCCAGGACGGGCTGTTTGATCGAGACGTCGCTCAGGAACATGACTGCCTACTCCTGCGCCCCGGGTCCGGCGAGCGGCTGGGGCGCCACGCGCACGCCCTCGGCGACTTCGATGCTCTGCTCGGCAATGAGCAGGTCGCCGGGCCGCAGACCCTCGACGATCTCGAGCTTGCCGTCCAGCTCGCGGCCGACGCGCACCTGGCGCCGTACGGCCCGCTGGTTCTCGACCACATATAAGAAGGCCGACCTCGCCGAGCGGTCGTCGCGGTAGACCGCCGCCGCCGGAACGACGATGGCTTGAGCCGTAACGCCGGTGTGGATCCGCCCCTCGGCAAACATGCCCGCGCGGAGTCTGCCGCTCAAGTTGTCCACGCGGATGCGGACCTTGGCCGAGCGCGTCTGGGCCTCGACGGCGGGGTTGATTTCCACCACGCGGCCCTCGAAGGTGGTTCCCGGGTAGCTGTTCACCGCGAAAGCCACCCGCTGCCCGGGCCGGATGGGCGCGAGCTCGGCGGCAGCCACCGGACTCTCAAGCTCCAGTTGCCGGTTGTCCACGATGGTGAAGACCGCCGTAGGAGCCTCGACGTACGCGCCGGGGTTGAGGAACCGCGTCTGGATCTGGCCGGCCACCGGGGCGTTGATGACCGTGTCGCGGAGGTGCTTGCGGGCCACCGCCAAGGCGGCGCGGGCCTGGTCAAGCTGCGCCGCAGCGAGCAAGACCTGGGCGCGGGCGTCTTGCTCGGCCGCCTCGGCGGCCTTGAGGTCCTTGTCGGTGATGCCGCCGGACTTGAGCAGGTTCCGCGCGCGCTCGAGCTCCGCGCGGCTGTGATCGTCCAACACCTGCGCGCGCGCCAGGCCGGCCTCCGCCACCTTGACCGCCGATTCGGCTTGCTGCACGGCCAGCCGGTAGTTCTCATCGTCCACCCAGACGAGGGCCTCGCCGGCGGCCACGCTGTCACCTTCCTGCTTGTCGAAACGCACCACGCGGCCAATGGTCTGGGCCTTGACGTCTACGCGGGCGTTCGAGACCAAGGTCCCGGTGACCGGCACGCTGGCCAGAAGCGGCTGCGTGCGGACCTGAAGCACGCTGACCCGAACGGGCGGAGGCTCGGCCGCCGCCGCCGGGCGGGCCTCCTTCGAGCGGCAGCCGGTCACGAGCGCCGCGGTAACTGCCAGAATGAGGTAGGCATGAGTCCGCATCGCGTTACTCCCAGGGGGTCCGCCCGACGGCCCAGCGGAGGCTGGCGCGGGCGACCGAGTAGTCGTAGAGGCCGCGCAGGAGGTTGGTGCGGGCCACTGTGAGCGCGGTCTGCGCGTCCACCACATCCAGAGTGGTGGCGGCGCCGTACTTGTAGTTGTCCTGGGTCATGGCCAGCACCTTCTCGGCCTGGCCCAGGTTGGCGCGCGTCGCAGTGACCGTCTCGCGCGCCGCGGCCAGTTCGTCCAGCCCCTGTTCGAGGTTGAGCCGGATCTGCTGCTCATTCTTCTCCCGTTCAAGACGGGCCGCACGCTGGTTGGCCGTGGCCTGCCAGACCAGGCCGCTGCGCCGGAAACCGTCAAACACCGGCAGGGTGAAGTTCAGGCCCGTGGTCCAGCGCGCGAAGCGCGAATCCACCAGGTTCTCCGGGAGACGCGACATGACGCCGAAGTCGGCGGTGAAATCCACGCGCATGCGGCTCTCGGCCTTGGCCAGGTCCAGTTGCGCGGCGGCGCTGCGCTCGGCGATCCGTAAACGCAGAAGCTCGGGGCGGCGCCGCGCCGCTTCGCGCATCAGGTCTTCCAGGCTAGGGTCTTCCCAGGCCTTCTCCTGAAACTCCCCAGCGATGCGAGTGGGATGGTCGGCGGGGCGTACCAAGTAAAAGTTGAGCAGCGCGCGCGCCTGCCGGATGGCGTTCCGCGCGCGCAGCAGGTCGGGCGCGCCGTTGGCCACCGCCACTTCCGAGCGGAGCACGTCCACTTCGGTGGCCACGCCGTTGCGGAAGCGCTCCCGCGCCATCTCCGCGTGCTTCTGCTTCTGCCGCTGCGTTTCCGCCACCGTCTCCTGGTAGCGCTCCGCCCACAGCAGCCCATAGAAGGCTCGGGCCACGGCCAGCGCCAGGTCCTGCTGGACCCGGTCGATCTCCGCCAGCGAGCCTTCCGCCTCGACCGAGGCCAGCCGCAACGCCGTGCCCACCTTGCCTTGCGTGAACAGCGGCTGCTTGACGCTGACGCCGTAGTTGAACAGGTTCACCGGAGTGGGCACCAGCGCTTCGCGCAGCTCGGCGGGGAATTTGTCCAAGCCCGAGGCGTTCAGCAGGCTGGGGTCCCGCCAGCGCATCACGCCGGAGGTGACCGTCACCTCCGGCAGGGCCTGGGCGCGCACCTCGCGGATCTTGCCCTTGAGGGCGTCGGCGGCGGCCTGGGCCTTGCCCACGTCGGGATGCCGCTCCACGGTCAGGCGCGCGGCTTCCTCCAGCGTGAGCGCCGGCTCCTGGGCCTCCAGCCCCGCCGCCATCACTACCGCACACAGAATGAACATATGTACGACCATACGGTTGCCTTCGTCGAAACGTTCCCGCTTTGTTTACCTATCGGTAGGACCCGCCCCGCAGCCCCATAGGAGCAGCCTCACAATTCGCCGCGCCAGCCGGCGGTCCAGCTTGGGCTTCCCCATCAGCAGGTAGCCCATGGTGTAAATCATGTGGATGCCCATCAAGCTCTCGGCGATTTCCCGCGGCCGCCCTCGCAGCTCCCCGCGCCGAACGCCTTCGCTGACGATCCCGGCCGTCAGGCGGATCCACTCCATGCCCAGATCCAAATAATCAATGGCGGGTGACCCCCGCTCGGGAGCGAAGATCATGCGGACGAGCATGCGTGCCAGGCTCGGATTCCTCCGGGTGTCCTCAAAATCGGCGGCCAGGACCTCGACCAGCTTTTCGGGCGCGGTCCGCCCCCGGCTAGAGGCCAGCACGAGCTGCTTGCGCGATTCGTTGCAGGTATCCAGGATCAACTCCTGGAAGAGCAGCTCCTTGCTGCCGAAGTAGTAGTAGAGGACCGGCTTGGTGATCCCGGCGCGCCGGCAGATCTCGCGGGTGGTGGTGGCGGCATAGCCTTTCTCGGAGAACAGCTCGATGGCCACATCGCGAATGGCCTGTCGCACCGGCCGCGGTTTTTTCATACCTATCGCTAAGTATACAAAACGTCGCGAAGCCGCGTCAAACTCAAGCGCCGGCAGGCAGCGCGCGGCTTCGCGGCAGGGGCGGAAACGGAAATGGCGATTGAGTGCACTGTCCCGGATTGTGGATTATGGTTGTATGGACTCGGTCTTCGTGATGCCGCGGGTGGTGGCGCCTATACGGCCGGGGCGGCGCAAGCCCAGGCCCGTGGCGGCGGGGAGCGTGTTGGCCGAGGGCGCCGGCTGCACGTTGATTGTGGGGGGACCAGGCTCCGGGAAGAGCACGCTGTTGCCTGGTCTGGCCGCGGCGCAGCCGGACTGGAAGCCGGTGCTGTACCGGGTCCGGGAGTTGGGTGAAGGCCTGGAGGCGCCGCAGGACAGCCGGCTGGTGATGTTTGACGGATTGGAGGAAGCCGGCTCGCCGGATCGCTGCGCGCGGATGCTGGAGCTGATCGCGGAGTTTGCGGGGAGGCTCGGCGGGGAGAGTCGCGTGCTGGTCACCAGCCGGCCGGTAGAGGGCCTGCGGGTGGATGCGGAGGCATGGCGCCAGTTCGAGTTGTGCGAGTTCGAGGGGCAGGAGGTCGGGCAGCTCGTGGTGGCGTGGGCACGGGCGTATGAGCCTGACGACCCGGCGGTCGGGGAGAAAGCGGAACGCTTCCTGCTGGCACTGGAGCGACACGAAGACCTATATGCCTGGGCGCGCAGCCCGCTGGTGCTGACGGCGATGACGCGCGCGCATTTCGAACTGGGGGTGTCGCCGGAGCACCGTCCGGAGTTCTATGCCAAGTGCGTGGAGATGCTGCTGCGAGAGTGGGGGAACCTTCCGCCTGTCCCCGAGTTTGCGCGGCTGTATAGGGAGGCGCGGGGGCTGGCGGCGGAGCCGGAAGGCGGGGACCTGGAGCGGCTGGCGCTGGAAGACCCGCCGGAGCGGCACGCGGCGCTGCGCCTGGCGGCGGAGATGCTGGAGGGGCCGCGGCAGGAACGGTTGCTACTGAAGCTGCTGGGGCGCAGCCGCATCGAGCTGGCGCTGGCGTGCCTGGGGGGCCGTGACGGGCGGCTCGAGCGCTTGGCGCGCTTCCTCGCCAAGTACTACTGGGAGGGCCAGGAGCTCGCGGAGGTGACGGCGGCCGAGCCCGAGGGGCACCCGGTGGCGCGCTTGGTCGCCAAGCACTACTGGGAGGGCCAGGAGCTCGCGGAGGTGACGACGGCCGAGTGCGCGGGGTACCCGGAGGCACTCGGGGTGCTGCGTGGCCTGCTCGACCGGGAGACGCGTGACGGGCGCTCCCTGGCCGCGGCCGTCGAGCTGGCCGAGGAACTGGCGCGACGAGGCGTGACGGAAGCGCGTGAGCTACTAGACGCCTTCTTCCGCGAGGCGGAAGCTTTCGGCCTGCGCTCGGTCGAGAAGATGGCCTGGGTGGACGGCTTCTACCTGGACCGCTACCTGGTCAGCAACCGCGATTACGAGTGCATGGCGCCGTCGCACCGGCGGGAGCGCGATCGCCATTCAGACGCGGACGAGCAGCCTGTGATCCACCTCAACTGGTACGAAGCCCAGCTACACTGCCGCTGGCGCGGCCCGGGATTCCGGTTGCCGACGGACGAGGAATGGGAGAAAGCTGCGGCGTGGGACCCGGCCACGGGCACGAAGCGGAAGTATCCGTGGGGAGATGTATTCGACCCGGCGAAGTGCAACACCGCGGAGAGTGGACCGGGCAGGACCACGCCGGTGGGCGCGTATCCGGAAGGCGCCAGCGCGTACGGCTGCCACGACATGGCGGGGAATGTGTGGGAGTGGACCGCGAGCCCGTACTCGGCAGACAACCCCGATCCTGTGCTCAAGAGTGGCCCGTTCATCTACAATCGGCACGCCTCGGCCTGCGCGGTGCGGCTGAGCGGGTGGCCGGTGGGCCGGACGCCGTGGACGGGATTCCGATGCGCGTTTACAGCGCCTCCCCGCGAATGAGGTCGTCGTAGGTCTCCCGCGCGCGGATCAAGCGCCAGCGGTATGATGGAAGCGGGGCGGTCGCGTGTTCAACCGAATCAGTTCCGATCCCTCGATCCTCGGCGGGAAGCCATGCATCCGCGGCACCCGGCTGAGTGTCGAGTTCATCCTGGAGCTGCTGGCCAGCGGGGCCTCTCGCCAGGAGATGCTTGACGCGTACCCCCACCTGGCGGCCGAGGACATCGAAGAGGCTGTGCGATATGCGGCACGGTTCTTACGCAACGAAGTAGTTCTCGAAGTCGAGGCCAGCCCTTGACCCTCCAGGATTGCCGCTTTCCGACGGACGAGCTGGCCGCGCTGCTGAGCCGGGAGGTAGATCCGGCCGGACCATTCGTGATCGTGGCGGAAGCCCAATGTCACTTAGTTTTCCCAGAACCGGACATCTCGGCCCCCTGTGGGGCGGCTCTCTGAGCTGCCGCCGGCCTTTTGGCCGGCGTTTTCCGGCCCGGGGGAAGCCCACCGGGGGGTGGGCTTGCGGTCCAGGGGGACCGCCCCACGAAAACTAAGTGGCATTGGGCGGAAGCCACCCCCACCGCAGTGCGCATTCGGGTTCGGCGACTGTGAACAAGCCGGGAGGCTTATCCTACGGCTGCTCCCCCCGCACCAGATCGTCGTAGGTCTCCCGCGCGCGGATCAAGCGCCAGCCGGCGCCCTCGACCAGCACCTCGGGCGGGCGGGGGCGCGAGTTGTAATTCGAGGCGGCCACGAAGCAGTAGGCCCCGGCGGTGGCCACCGCCAGCAGATCACCGGGGAGCACGTTGGCCAGCTCCCGGTTACGGGCCAGGAAATCGCCGGTCTCGCAGACCGGGCCGACCACGTCGGCCCGAATGGTTCCCCGCGCCGTCTTGCGCACCGGCAGGATCTCGTGATGGGCTTCGTAGAGCGCGGGCCGGATCAGGTCATTCATGGCCGCGTCCACCACAACGAACTTTTTTGATGCGCTCGACTTACGGTAGAGCACGCGAGTGAGCAGCACGCCGGCCTCGGCGACGATCGACCTGCCGGGCTCAAGCATCAGGAACAGGTCGCGGCCTTCCACTTTGCGGCGAATCTCGGCTACGAAGCCGGCGACGTCCGGCGCTTCCTCGTCCGGCCGGTACGGCACCCCCAGGCCGCCGCCCAGGTCCAGGAAACGCACGGCAGCGCCGCCAACCCGGAGGCGGTCCACCAGAGCGAGCATCCTGTCGAGAGCCGCCAGCAGCGGCTCCGGGTTGAGCAGTTGCGAGCCGATGTGGCAGCTTACGCCTTCGAAGGCCAGATGCGGGAAGGCCCCGGTGCGCCGGTACAAGGCTTCCGCCTCGGCCATCTCGATGCCGAACTTGTGCTCGCGCAGACCGGTGGAGATGTAAGGGTGCGTGGCGGCGTCCACGTCCGGGTTCACCCGCAGGGCCACCCGCGGGCGTGCGCCGCGGCGGCTGGCGAGCGCCTCGGTGAGCGCCAGCTCGCCCTCCGATTCGCAGTGGAAACTGTAGATGCCCGCCGCGAGCGCGTAGTCGATCTCCTGAGCGCTCTTGCCGACGCCGGAGAAGACGACCCTCGCGGGGTCGCCGCCGGCCCGGAGCACCCGAAACAGCTCGCCGCCCGAGACCACGTCGAAACCCGCGCCGGCCCGGGCCACCAACGCCAGCACGCCCAGGCTGGAGTTGGCCTTGACCGCGTAGTGGACCCTGTGCGGAACGCCGGCCAGCGCTTCGTCGTAAGCCCGGAAGCCGGCCCGTATCCCCTGAGTCGAGTACACGTAGCAGGGCGTGCCCGCTCGCGCGGCCAGATCCGCCAGGGGAACGTCCTCGCAGTGCAGCGCGTCCTTGCGATAGTCGAAGCCCGCCAGTCTCACTAGTTCACCTTGAACACCACCAGCGTTTGATCGTCGAAAGTGGGGGCCGTCTCGGCGAACCTGTCGAGGTCGGCCAGAATGGCGCTGATCACCGATTGCGGCTCCCCGGGAGAGGCCGCCTTCACCAGACGCATGAGGCGCCGGCGCCCGTATTCCTCGCCCGCGGGATTCCACTGGTCGGAGACGCCGTCCGAGTACAGCACCACCAGGTCGCCGGGGCGGGCTTGAAAGGAGATCTGCTCGTAGTGGGAGTCCGGCAGCAGACCGGGAGGCACGCCCTCGACGCGCGGGAGGATGACTTCGCCCTTCCGGCAGACCATCGGCGCGGGCACGCCGGCGTTGCCGATGAGCAGCCGGCGGCTGGGCGGGTGCCAGGCTATCAGCAGCAGGCAGACAAAGCGCGCATCGACCTTGCGCTGGACCAGCACATCGTTGAGGGCCTTCATCAGCGGGGCGGGCTCGCGCCGGCGGGGCGCCAGCGTGCGCAGCAGGCCGCTGATCAGCGCGCCGTAGAGGGCGGCGGCAACTCCCTTGCCGCTGACGTCGCCCAGCGCGATCAGCCAGCCCTCTTCGCCGGTCTCGAAGAAGTCGTAGAGGTCGCCGCCGATGATGCGCGCCGGGCGGTGGCCGGCGGCCACCTCCAGGCCCGCAATGACGGGGGCCTGCTGGGGCAGCATCGCGGACTGCAACTCCCGCGCCGCCTCCAGGTCCTGTTCGATGCGCCGCTCGCGGTCGGCCAGCTCGCCGTACAGGCGGGCGTTTTCCACCGAGATGGCCAGTTCCGGCGCCAGCAGCGACAGCAGGCGCGCGTGCTCTTCGGTAAAGCTGGCGAAGCGCTCGCTTTCCAGGTCCATCACGCCGATCACCCGGTCGCGCGCGATCAGCGGCACCGCCACCTCGGAGCGGATGTCGGGGTGGGAGGGAATGTAACGGGGATCCATCAAGGTGTTGTCCGAGCGGATGACCTCCCGCGAAGCCCAGGCCGCGCCGGTGATTCCCTTTCCCAGGGGGACGTTATCCAGGTTGACGCGCTGGTCCAGCCGGATGCTGAAGCGGTGCCGCAGGCACTGCGCGGCCTCGTCCACTAGCAGGATGCTGAAGGCGTCGTAGCGGACCAGGGGTTTTACCGCCTCGGCGATGTGGCGCAGCAGCTCGTCCAAGTTCAGGATCGAGGAGAACTCCTGTGAGACGTAAGTGAGGATCTGAAACGTGCGGTTCTGCCGCTCGACCCGGCGATAGAGCCGCGCGTTCTCGATGGCGCCCGCCACGCGCGAGGCGATCAGGCCCAACAGCGCGCGCTCGTAGTCGCTGTAAGCATCCAGGCGCGTGGACTGCACGTCGATGACGCCCACCAACTGACGTCGGGCCAGCATGGGCACGGCCAGCTCCGCCCGCACCGCGTCCAGGGCATTCAGGTAGCGCGGGTCCCCGCGGACGTCGTTCACCAGGAGCGGCTGGCGCGTGGCGGCCACCACCCCGGTTATGCCCTCGCCCAGCCGCACGGTGAGGTTCTTCACCACTTCGTCGCGGTGGCCGATGGCGTAACGGATCCTCAGCCCCTGTAACCGCTCGCTCCACAGCATGATGGCGAACAGCTCGTAAGGGACGACCTGCTGCACGATCTCGGCCACGCGAGCCAGCAGGCGGTCCAGGTCGGTGAGGCTATCGGAGGTGGCCGCGGAGACCTCCAGCAGGAAGTCCAGCAGCTCGGCGCGGCGGCGAAAGCGGAGGGCGCGTGTGGAAGGCGGCAAAGACACAGGCTCAGCTCCGAGCAGCCTCGAGGATCTTGACGCTGGCGCTCGCCCCGATACGCGTGGCGCCGGCGGCCACCATCCTTTGCAGGTCCTCGAGGGTTCGGATGCCGCCGGCGGCCTTCACTCCCATTTGCGGACCCACCGCCAGCCGCATCAACGCCACATCCTGGACCGTGGCGCCCGCCGGCCCGAAGCCGGTCGAGGTCTTGACGAAATCGGCGCCAGCCAGCTTCGCCAGCGCGCAGGCGGCGACCTTCTGACTGTCATCCAGCAGCGCGGTCTCGAGGATGGTTTTCACCAGCGCACCCGCCCGGTGAGCCACCTCCACCACCGCCCGGATTTCCTTGAGCACCGTCTCCTGATCACCGGAGCGCAAGGCCCCGATGTTGATCACCATGTCCAGCTCCTGCGCACCGCCGCGCAGGGCGGCCGCGGCCTCGGCAGCCTTCGTTTCAGTAGCGTTGGCTCCCAGCGGGAACGCGATTACGGTGCCGACCTTCACCGGGCTGCCCGCCAGTTCGGAAGCGGCCAGCGGAACCCAGCACGGGTTGATGCAGACGCTGGCGAAGCCGTGCTCGTGCGCCTCGCGGCACAGCCTGCGTATGTCGTCGCGGGTGGCTTCCGGCTTGAGCAGCGTGTGATCGATCAGAGCGGCGATCGCCGGGCTGACGCCTGCCACCCGCCGGCAGGAGGAGACCCGGTCCGCGCCCGCCGCAATGACTTCGGCAGTGCGTTGCGCGCACGCCTCCGGGCAACTCTGGGCGCAAGTGCGGCACACCGGCGCTGCCGCCCGCACGCGGGCCAGGATTTCGTCGCCGATCTGGACCACCAGCCGCTCGAGTTCTGCGGGTGCCAGATTCATGGAGTTAGCGGTACTGCCGGGTTGAAGCCCCATGATAGCACAGGCATCTTGCGGGTCCGGGAAAGGAGTCGCACCCCGGTCAGTTCAGCAGGCTGCACTCCAAGGCGTTGATCTTGTCGCCAATGGTCAGCGAGAGCTCGGACTGCGAGGGGAACCGATACCAGGGAGCCACCGGCAGCCTGGACCACAAGGGCGGGATGGCGCTGTCGGGATCGAATACGGAAGCCATGAAACCTACCGTGTCCGCCATCCGGCAGCAGAACTGGACCAGAGCGATCTTGTCGAACCGCCCCTCGGGCGCCGACTGGTGGTGACGGCCGGTGATGGCGCGGAATTCCTCCGGGAATCCCCACTCCTGGACCAGCCATTGCCCGGCCTCGCAGTGATCCATGCCGAACATGCCACGCTCGCACTCCAGCACGCCGAGCTGGTAGCGCTCCGCCATGTCCAGCACGTTGGCGTAATCCGAGGGGAAGCTGGCCAGCAGGGCCAGCCTTCCGACATCGTGCAGCAGGCCGGCGGTGTAGCAGGGGTCCTTGGCCAAAAAGCAGGCGGTGGCCAGCTCCTCGCACAGCAGAGCGCAGGCCATGTTGTGGCGCCAGCAACGGAGCAGCGAAGGCACCTCCAGGGCGGAGGACAAAAACCGGCGCAGAGTCAGCGTCATCACGAGCCCGCGCACCCGCTCCAGGCCCAGGACGACCACGGCGTGCAGCACGCTGTTTACCTGGCTCCGGGCGCCCAGCAAGGGTGAGTTCGCCATACGCAAGATTTCGGCGGAGACCGCGGCGTCGGCGCGGATCAGCGCGGAGATTTCCTTGAACTTGACCTCGTCTTCGGCCACCACGCGCATCAGCTCGGCAACCACGGGAGGGAAAGGCTGTAAGCGCTTGAAGCTCTTGAGCACTTGGCTCTTCCTCTGCGATGGCGCCACTGTGCTGACCAGCACTGCCTTACTCCCTCTGGGGTACTCATCGTCTGCGCCCCTACGGGGCTTTAGGAGACGGCTGAAAAAGGGGACTGGCCGGTCCGGACAGGGTCTTGGCCTCGCGGGACGGCGCGGGGGGCGACCCCTGCCTGTCCCACGCTGCCGCCAGAGCACTTGGCCCACTGTGGGACACGCGGTTTCGCCTGTCCGCCGGTTTTTCACAGCCTCGGAAGCCTGCGCTACGCCAGGAGTGCGCTGTCACCCAACAACGCGAGCCTTACTAAGACCCTCAAGCAGGAAGCGTAGTGCTTCCCGCTGCGGGAATGCATATAATCATTGCCGGGCGCCAATGACCACTACCTGCCGCTTGTTCCCGGTGGTCTGCGTTGTGCTCGCGGCCTCGGCGCAGACAGCCCCTGACTTCGCTCATCCCAACCGGCCACACGTCATGGTGAAGAACTCGTTCGCCTTACCGACGCAACTGGACCAGTTCTTTCCGCTGAAGCAGCGGCTGGGCGCGCAGCCCCTCCTGGTCGTGCTGATGGAGTTTTCGGATTCCCAGCACAAGTCGGGCCACGACGCCGCGTACTTCCGGGACATCCTCTACGGGGCGGACCCGAGCGTCAACGGCTACTACAGGGAAATCTCCTACGGCAAGTTCAGCTTCTCCGATGCCGCGATCGTGGGCTGGTGTACGGCACCAAAGACGGCCGCGTATTACTTCAGCGACACCCAGACCGACCTCCAGTATCAGAAACTGGGCTACGAGGCGGTCGGGTGCGCGATCGCCGCCGGCCAGACCTTCCGCAAGTACGACACCAGCGGCGACGGCAAGGTGGGCCCGGAGGAACTGCTGGTCCTGATGGTGCTGGCCGACCATCCCCCCGCGTCCTGGCCGAACATCATGGCGACGCGGGAGGTGCAAACCCGGACAGGTGGGGTGGCGACCCGGGAAAACGTCGAGGTGGATACGCTGGCGGTCCGCGTGGAAGAGAACGTCGGCGTGGAGGGATCCACGCGAAAGGGTTTCTATGTCTCCTACTACTCCCACGAGTTGGCCCATGCGGCGCTGAACCTGCCGGACTTGTATAGCGACACTTTCGGCGAAGACCCATCCGACTACATGAGCGTGATGGCTACCTCGGGGGTGAGGGGCGCGCCGCACCTGGACCCGTGGGCCAAGATCCACCTTGGCTGGCTCAAGCCGGTGGTGGTGGCCCGGAGCGGGTGGTATGCCGTGAAATCGGTCGAGAAGAATCCCGAGGCGTACATTCTTCATAAGCCGGCACACGGCGTCAACGAGTACTTCATCATCGAGAACCGCTGGCCGCCGGATTCGTTCTACGAAATGTACGTTGATAACCCGAGCTTCTACGACCGCGGGCTGGCCGTCTGGCACATCACGGAGCTCTACGACGACCAGCCGTTCGACTTCAACCGCGGCCGGAAGACCATCGGTATGAAGTGGGCGGGCGGCAGCCACGCCATGACGGACTACCCCAGGACGGCGCTCTGGGACAGCTCGCAGCGCGAAAGCGCCTACGATTGGAACGACACCTCGACGCCGCGCAATTCGCACTGGGCCGGCGGAGAAGCCAGCGGGATTTCCATGACCAGGATCCCGGCTGCCGGCCCCCAGGTCCAGGTCTACTTCGGAGTGGGGCCGGAAACGGGGCCGACGATTACCGCTGCGGGCATTGTGAGTTCGGCCAGCGGCCGGGCGGGTGCGATCGCTCCGGGGGAACTGGTGTCGGTCTGGGGCCCCGGCGTGGGGCCGCCGACCTGGACGTCGGGGAAGCCGAATGACGCGGGGTTCTTTGAGACCACGCTGGCGGAGACGCGGGTGTGGTTCGACAATGTGGCCGCCCCGGTGACATTCGTTCGGGATGTCCAGATCAATGCAGCAGTCCCCTACGCGGTGGCCGGAAAGCCCACGGTCAACGTGCAGGTGGAATACCGCGGGACGCGCTCGGAGGCGATCCCGATCCAGGTGACGGATGCGGCTCCGGGCATTTTCACCGCGGACTCTTCGGGAGGGGGACCGGCTGCCCTTTTCAACGAAGATGGCACGCTGAACACGCGCCAGAACCCTGCCGGACGAGGCAGGATCGTCGTCTTCTACGCGACCGGAGAGGGCGAAACGAATCCGCCCGGCGTCGATGGAAAGCTATGCGCCGGGCAGTGTCCCCAACCTCGCCTCCCAGTCTCGGTACGCATCGGCGGAAAGGAAGCCCAGCCGATCTACTACGCGGGAGGGGTGTATGGGATCATCGCCGGCCTGATCCAGGTGAACGTGAAGGTGCCCGATGACGCCCCCACCGGCGACGCTGTTGAGTTGACCCTGATTGTGGGCGACAAGCCCAGCCGGACCGGGGTGACGCTGGCGATCAAGCCTTAATAGGCGGGCGCTACTTCAGGAATTGAGCGGCGTTGGCTTGCGTGACCAGCGTCTCTCCCGTGTCGATCCTCCGGTCCAAGGGCTGGCGCAGGGCCGCCTTGTAGGCCGCTTCCACGGAATAGCGGCCGAGCACCTCCGGATGCATCGCGACGTCGGCCGCCAGCTTGCCGTTCTTAACCGCGTGAACACCTTCACTGGTAGCATCGACCCCCACCACCGCCACCTGGCCCGTCAGGTTGTGGGCCGCGATGGCCTCCACCGCCCCGAGCGCCATCTGGTCGTTGGTGGCGAAAACGGCGCGCAGGTTCGGGTGGCTGGTCAACAGGTTTTCCATTACAGACATGCCCAGGGCTCGCTCGCTGTTCGCCGGTTGCACCGCGACGCACTCGATTCCCGGCGCCTTCGCCAGGGCCTCGCGGAAACCTGCCACCCGGTCCTCGTGCGTGGCGATCCCCAGAATGCCGCGGATCACCGCCACTTTGCCCCGGCCCCCCAGAATCTTCGCGATGTACTCGCCGGCAAGCCGGCCCGCGCGCCGGTTGTCGGCCCCCACGTAGCTTAGTTTCCAGGGCCAGTTCACATCCGTATCGACGATGACCACCGGAATGCCCGCGGCCCTGGCCTTGTCGAGCACCGGCAGGATTTCGGCCACTCCCGCGGGGGCCACGGCGAGCGCCGAAATGCGGCGCGTGATCTGGTCTTCAAGGATGGCAACCTGCTGGTCGATGTTGACCTCGCGTTCCGGAGCCAGCACCGCCAACCGCACGCCCGGATGCGCCCGCGCGGCCTCCTCGGCCCCGGCTTTGACGCGCTGCCACCACTCGCTGTCGAGCGCTTTTGTCACCAGGGTGATCTGGATGGTCTGGGGCGTTTGGGAGCGGCCGCATGAAGCCGTGACCCACAGCAGCGCGATCGCCGGCACGGCAGCCAGCGCGCGCATTCTGCGATTCATGATGGCCCTGCTATTCTACCCCGCGGCCAGCAGATAATTCCGCGCCGTCTGGCGGAAGGACTCCACCTGCGCGGTCTGCCACGCCTGGTCGCGGCCGAGTTCCCGCGCCAACAGAGCGGCGGCGCGGGGCGCCATCTCGAGGGCCGCCCTGGCGTTCAGGAACAAAGCCCGCGTGCGCCGCGCCAGCACGTCCTCCAGAGTGCGCGCCATCTCCTGGCGCGCCGCCCAGATGACTTCCGCGCCGGTATAAGGAAGCGCGGCGTCGAGCGGCTCGGCCAGCGAACCGTCGCTCTCTTCCAGTTCCCGCACCGCCGGCGCGTCCGATCCGTACACCCGCAGGCGCCCGAACTTCTCGGAGGCCTGATGGAACCCATGGATGTTGAGATGCGCGGTGACGCAAGGCTTCTCCGGCAGCCGTGCGAGCGTGGCGGCCTGGTTCACACAGTCTTCCGCCATGTGGCGATAGGTGGTCCACTTCCCTCCGGTGATGGTGACCAGGCCGGAGTTCTCGATACGGATGACATGGCTCCGTGACAGCGCCGCGGTATTCCCGGACTCGCCGGACCGCACCAGCGGCCGGATACCCGCGAACACGCTGAGGACGTCGCCGCGAACCGGTTTCTTGGCCAAATAAAGCGACGCCGTCTGGAGCAGGAACTCGATCTCCTGCTCCAGGGCCACCGGTTCGAGCGCGGCCTCCAAAACCGGCGTATCGGTGGTGCCGACCAGCGTGTGGCCGTGCCAGGGTATGGCGAACATCACGCGGCCGTCGCTGGTGTGCGGAACCATGATGGCGCTGTCGCCCGCCAGGAAGGAGTGATCGAACACCAGGTGGATTCCCTGGCTGGCCGCCACCATCGGCTGGACCGCGGGGTCGGCCTGGCGCCGCAACTCGTCGGCGAAAGGGCCGGTGGCATTGACGACCACCTTCGCCCGGGCTTCGAATTCCTCCTCGGTCTCCACGTCGCGGAAACGCACGCCGTCCACGAAGCCCTCGCCGTCTTTAGTCAACCCGGTGACCTGGGCATAGTTAAGCAGCGTGGCGCCCTGCTCGGAAGCGGTCGCCACCAGGTTGATGAGCAGCCGCGAGTCGTCGAACTGGCCGTCGAAGTAGATCACCCCGCCCCGCAGCCCCTCGGTGTTGAGGGTAGGCAGTTTCTCCAGGGTTTCTTCCCGGGAGAGGATGCGCGAAGCTCCGAAGCCGTACTTGCCGGCCAGCAGGTTGTATAGCTTCAGGCCGATTCCGTAAAAGGGCGCTTCCCACCACTCGTAGTTGGGCACCACGAAGCCCAGGTTGCGGACCAAGTGCGGCGCGTTCTGGAGCAGCAGGCCGCGCTCTTTCAGCGCCTCCATGACCAGCGACACGTTGCCTTGCTCGAGGTAGCGCACGCCGCCGTGGACTAGCTTGGTGCTCCGGCTGGAGGTCCCTTTGCCGAAGTCGCTTTGCTCGAGCAGGAGCACATCGTACCCGCGAGTGGCGCCGTCGATCGCCACTCCCACGCCCGTGGCTCCCCCGCCCACGACGATCATGTCCCACCGCCCCGCACGAGCGCGGAGGCGACGGTACATCTCGGATCGGTTCATCGATCTTGAGCGCAGCCCGCGCTTAGAACATCAGCTTCAGGGCGAACTGGATCTGCCTCGGCGGAAGCGTGCCGCGGATGGTCCCGAAGGCCGCACTGGTAATGTCGCTGCTGGGCGATCCGAAGTTCGTGTGGTTCAGGAAATTGAAGAACTCGGACCGGAACTGCAAGCTCATGCCCTCCCGCGCGGGGATCCTGAAACGCTTGTTTACCCCAAGATCCCATTGCCAGAAGTTCGGGCCGCGCAGGGCATTGCGGCCGAGGTTTCCAAACGGCGCGCTGGCGGTCGGCAGCGCAAACGCGGCCTTGTTCCAGTACTGATCGATCATCGGCGCTCCGCTGGGGCGGGCGGGATCCCCGACCAGGTTCGGGCGTTGGGAAGCCACGCCACGCCATTCGGCCAAACGTCCGGTGGCATCCAGGGCCGACGCCGGCGTGTAGGTGACATTCAGAGGCATCCCCGAGTTGGCAGTGTTGATGGCATTCATCTCCCAGCCGCCCGCGATCGCATCCAGCACGCCGTTCCAGCTCGAGCCTAACTTCCGGCCCTTGCCGAACGGAAGCCGATAGACCAGGCTGGTGACGTTCAAAAGCTTGACGTCATAGCTGGTTGGGCCGCGCTCGTTTTTCAGATCGTAGATATTCTGAACGGTCACGTTGTTTTCGAGCGCCTGCTCGGAGTTGCCCAAAGCCTTCGACCAGGTGAACGAGTTCAGGAAGTACAACCCGGACGAGAAGCGATGCTCCAGCCGGGTCGAGAAACCGTGGTAGACGCTCTGGCCGGAGGGATTGACCCACGTGACCGCGCCGAACTTCTGGTTTGGACGGCGCGCCTGCGTCCCGAGGCTCTGGCCGGGCTGATTGGGCAGGGCCTCATTGTAGTCGCTAATGATCGGCAGCCGGAGACTATGACTGCCGGTGTACCCCAACTCCAGCACCCAGCTCTTGACGAGCTCGCGCTGGACCGAAGCAAACCACGTCTGCACGTACGGCCACCGCGTGTCACGCGGAATGTAGGCGACATTCGCATTGACCGCATTGAAATTGGCCGGGCTGGTGAGACCCGCCGGGAAGGCGGACGGCGTGGTCAGAAAACTGGCGGGAACTGAACCGCCGGCAGGAACGGACTGGTTTATGGTAGCGATCACCACTTGTGGTCCATTGATGCCCAGCTCGTCCGCGCTGCCCAGGCGGTTGATGTGCACGTAGCTGATTCCGTATCCCCCGCGGAACACGGTCTGGGGGTTGATGCTGTACGCCAAGCCGACACGCGGCGCCCAGTCCCTGTAATCGGGATCGACCAACGTGCGGTCATAGAGGCCGCCGCCCTTCGCAGTAATCATGCTGTTAGTGATCGGGTCATAATTCGACAGGACGTTGTCCCGCTCCCACCGCGGCGTGGCGAATTCCCAGCGCAGCCCCAGGTTCACGGTGAGTTTCGAGTTGACCCGAAAGTCGTCCTGGACATAGAGGAAGTAGTCGCGCTGGCGATAGTTGCCTACCAGCCAGTTGGCAAGCTGGATCTGGCTGGGAAGACCGAACATAAAATCCGCGACGTTGTAGCTGGCCGAATCGTTCGCCACCGCGCAGTTGGCCGCCTGCCCCAGTTGCGCGCAGGTCGGCTTGCTGAACTGGCCGGCATAGCCCAGGAGGCCGTACACCGGGTTGATGTCCATCACCTGCGTGTGGACGAGGTGCATCTCGCCGCCCATCTTGAGCGCATGGCGGCCTTTCATCCAGGAGTAGTTCACCTTCGGGTTCCAGGTGGTCGGGTGCTGGAACTGCGGGTTCGTCGCCTGCCGCCCTATGATGCCGGTTGTAAACCCGGTGATGTTCTGCGTATTCAGGCCCCCGGTCAAATCGGGAAAGGTCGGCAGGCCGGAGATCCCATACAGGTCCTGCATGCTCGTGCCACCCAAGAACGGCGGCTGCTTCCCGGCACGCATGTGAGTGAAGCTCATGCGGACCTCAGCCAGCGAGGTCGGGGTCACGGTCCAGGTGTACCCGAGGGCGGCCGCCTGGCTAAGTACGCGGACATAGCCGTTGCCCGAGCCGCCCGACGGGCCTTCCACGTAAGGCGAGTAGAACTGGTTGTCCTTGCGCTGGCTGAAGCGCAGGAAACCGTTCATCTTCTTGTTGATCTGGCCGTCGATCTTGGCGTCGTACTTGTCCGCGTAATCCCGCGGGTTGAGCATCATCTGCTGGTAGTCGTTCGCGCGGTTGGTGCCGGCCGGAACCGCCGGCAGCTCGCTCAGGACCTTCTTGGCGAACGGGATCATGGCGATCTGGGCGCCCGCCGGGTAGACCGTGCCGGTCAGAGGATTGACCACCGGCACCGGCAGAATGCCCGCGCGGTCATTCAGGTTCGGAATCGATGCCACGTAGAGTGTTTTCTGGATGTGGCGGTAGCCTTCGTAATCGCTGAAGAAGAAGACCCTGTTCCTGACGATGGGGCCGCCGACGGTCAGTCCGAACTGGTTCCTGTGGAGCGTGGGCTTGACCCCGGTGGCCGGTTTGAAAAAGCCGACCGCGTTCAGATCCGTGTTCCGCAGGAACTCGTAGAGGGTTCCATGCAACTGATTGGTTCCCGAACGCATGACCACGTTCACGACGGCTCCGCCCACGCGGCCGTACTCCGCGCTGAAGTTGCTGGTGATGACCTTGAACTCGGCAACCGCGTCCGGGGATGGCTGCGCCACCTGGTTCGAGAATCCCTGATTACTGGTGGAATAGGCGTTGTTATCCATCCCGTCCATCAGGAAGTTGTTATACGTGCTGCGCATCCCGTTCACGTTAAATGCGCCTTCGCGCGGCGTCGTTTCGGTCATCGCAATCGGCGACTTGTGCACGTTGGTGGTCAGCAGCGCCAGGTCGGAATAGTTCCGGCCGTTGAGCGGCAATTCGACGATCTGCTGCGTGTGGATCACCTGGCCGTGCTCGCTGGAGTCGGTTTGCAGCGCTGCGGCGGCCCCGGTTACCTCAACAGACTGCGTTACCGCGCCCACTTGCAGGGTGACGTCCACGCGCTGGCGGGCATTCACGTTTACCACCACGCCGGTCGTCGTAAACTTCGAGAACCCGGTGCGCTCTACAGCGATCGAATACCGTCCCACCTTGACGTTGAAGAAATTGTAGTTCCCGTTGTCATCGGTGGTGGTCGTGGCTTGAATCCCCGTGTCCTGGTTGATGAGCGTGACAGTCGCCTTTGGGACGGCTCCCCCTGAGGCGTCACGCACCGTGCCGAGGACCTCGGCGGTTTCAAACTGACCGAAAAGCAGAGCCGGAATCAGAAAGCACCCAAGCACTAGCGTGAGGCTTGAGAATCTGTTCATGGTTTCCCTCCCAGCGACCCAGGAGTTGCCTTTTGGCTTCCTGGGACGCCTCAGTATACCACCGGCGTGGCTCGGGAGGGACGGGAGAGGAAGGGACTACTGGAGGCGGGGAAGCAGCCGGCGCGCCTGGCGGGAGCCATGTTTGGCCAGCAGGCGAAGCGGGCGGGCGAGGTAGTAGAGGGGAAAGAGCGAGGGGGGAATGCGGAGGGAATCCCAGTCAGCCTCAGTGGGCTCGAAGATCGTGCCCAGCAGGAAGCGGACTTGATCGCGCATACGGTCCATCGAGCGAAGGTGGAAGCGGGATTCTCCGCCTGCCGGGCGGTCCGTAAGGAAGCGCTCGCGGATCTCCGCGGCCAGCTTCGGCGCGCGCGCCTCGGCCGCCAGGCGCCCCAGAACCCGCTCCGGCAGCGCCGTGCCGAGCAGCTCGCGCGCCAGCCAGCAGTGCTTTGTGCCGTGGATGACGAGAATGAGCAACGTGTCCTCGGGGCAGAAGGTCGGGATCTCGCGGCCCGCCACCGCCACCGTGGCGTCTCCCAGAGCTCGAGCCCGTCGCGAGTTTTCCCAAGGAGGTGCGACACTTTTGAGGATGCCTCCGCCAGACGATTCATCCTCGTAAGTGCCAGAGCGCTCCTCGTGGCATTCGACAGCGTGCAGATGATAAGGATCTTGGGCTTCATGAGGCTCCGACGTGCCCAGTAAACTCCTGCACCGGGAACGGCACCTGAGCGGCCACCACAGGTGCCTGCACGCCCCGTTCATCATTACAGCGGTCACTTTTCCCCTTGTCAGTCGACCAATTAGCGCGCCGTGACTGGGCCGGGGCACCGGCCTGAGTTTACCCTGGAATCAGCCCTCGCCGGGCGGCGAGGGGAAGGAACGGAGCATGTCCGTTTGTGGATACTCCAGCAAGACCACGCTCCAGAGCGGCGTGGGAACCTGCGCTGGACTCGTCAGAGGGCGCGGAGGAAGCAGAGGGGGAGGAGGGGCCGGAAAAGGAAAGCGGGGCCGGAAAGAAGTGCACTTGGCAAGGCCCGGCGCGGTTCGTTATCTTGGGGGTGATGGAAACGCTACTTCCGATCACGGTTGATCCCGAGGTTCTCAGCGGCACGCCGGTGTTTCGGGGGACGCGTGTGCCGGCGCAAACCCTGGTTGACTACATCCTGGACGGCGAGACTCTGGAGACGTTCCTGAGGAATTTCCCGACGGTGAAGCGGGAGGACGCGGTGCGTCTTCTGCAACAGGTGAACGAGTCGCTGTTGGCCGGAGTGCAGCGTTGAGGATCTTGCTGGACGAATGCCTGCCGGAGATCTTGAGGGAGTGGCTGCCTGGCCGGGAAGTGAAGACGGTCCAGGAGCTGGGGTGGGCCGGTGTGACCAATGGCGAACTCCTGCGGTGGGCGGAGGAGCAGTTTGACGTTTTCCTGACCGCTGACAGAAGGCTGCGATACCAGCAGAACCTCAAAGGCCGTGGACTGGCCGTTGTCGTTCTACCCTCCAACCGGCTCAAAGTGCTCCGAGGCGTGATGGCAGGCATTGAGGCGGCGATTGCGAAGGTCGGGCCTGGCAAGGCAGAGCAATATTTCGAGCTGGCCTGGCCGGAGAAGTGGTGACTCGAGGAGCTGACCAGGGGGTCGGCCCGCAAGCCAGGAGGCCTGCCCCACACCAGAGCTGACAAGGCAAAAGGCAAAACACAGGCTGGAAAGCCTGTGCTACTAGTCTCAATCTCTCCTTCGTTCCCGCCGATCAACAGGGTGTGCGCGTCCTCCTCGCTGTCGTCGTCGCGTCCACGGTGTGCGCCGGGGAGAGCCAGAGGCCCCGCTGGAAGAAAACCTGGGTCGTCTCGGCGGCGGTCATGACCGCGGCCAGCCTGCTGGATGCTCACAGCTCGCGGGGGCTGCCCGAAGCCAATCCGTTCCTCAGAAACGGCCAGGGACAGTTCTCCGCGACCAAGGGATACGCTCTGAAGTCGGGAGCTAGCCTGGGAATGGCGTTCCTCCAGGCGCTAGTGGTCCGCAAGCGGCCCGAGTTGTACAAGCCCTGCGTGATGCTCAACTTCACCGCGACAGGAGCGTTCGCAGCGGCGGCGTGGCGGAACCGCGCAGTGGCGGACAGGCGAGACGGTCTGTCCTACCGGAACTTGCTCGGGGTGGGCGGCGGCGGGCAGTAGTGTAGACCAGGGCGCCTTCGAGCAACCGCACCAGGACCTTGTCGCCCTCGCGCTCGAGCTTCACCCGGGAGTTCTTCTCCACCCCAAAGCGGCTCTTGTCGGCGAACAGGATTACAGCCGCGGAAGTGGACGTAGCCAGGCTGTCGCCGGGGACCAGTGGCCAGGAGGAAACCCCACTCACCGCCAGCTTCGTGCCGTTCAGCGCCAGGCCCAGCGCGCGTCCCCCGGGACGAGAGTGCGCTACCGCGGCCCGCGCCGCCATCCATAGCGCCGCGGCCACCAGGACCGCCACCAGCGCGAAGCCCGCCACACCCGGCTCCGCCAGCAGTTGCAGGTAATCGTTGTGCGCGAAGTCGATAGTGTGCGCCGGCGCCAGTTGCTTGTAGCGGAAGAACGCCGACTCGTACCCCCCAGGCCGCAGCCGAACACTGGGAAGACCGCCACCAGGCGCAGGGTCTCGCGCCAGATGTTGACCGGCGTGTCGCCGGAAATCTCATCGGTCGCCGCCAGATCCCCGAAGCGGGCGATCAACTGGTCCGGGGGCAGAAACACGAACCCAATCCTGGGGCAGGCGGGGCTTGCGCAGATCGCCGTCGATGAGCAGCACGCGCTGGCTGATTTCCGCCAGAGCGCTGCCCAGGTTGCTCACCACGGTGGTCTTGCCCTCCTTCGCAGAGAAGGTTTCCGCTGCCAAGTGGCCAGCTCGACGGACTGCGCGGCGCGCTCCAGGGGGTCGGCACGGGGGCGGCCGCCTGCTGCCAGGCCAGGCCGGAGGTCGCCAGCAAGAACGGCAAAAGACCTTTCAGGGGCGAACAAGGAGGCCTTTCTGGGGTGCTCGTATTCGTCGTCGGAGAGCCGAAAGCTCACCAGACGCGTCCTAGGTCTGAATACAGCCATCCTCTATTCTCCTGAGTGGATTACCGGCCCAGTGGGACATGCTTCAGCTTGTCCAGCGGGTCTTCCAACCGGCCCCTAGCGGAGGCCGGCCGCAGTTTCCGCTAGGCTCACGGCCGCCTGGCGCCCGCGGTGGCGGGAGCAAAGCGGGCAGAGCGCACCCGGCTCACCCAGTCACGATCGATTTCCACCGCCACTGAGCGCTGCAAGTTGGAGGTGGTTCTGGCACGGGGGCTCCCTGGAGGGACCGGCGCGTAACTCCTTGTTCAACGCCGGCTTCGAGCGCGCTCCAGCCGGCCAGACCTTCGATTGGCGCATCAGCCGGGCCGAGGGCGCGCAGGCCGAACGCGATGCCGCCGTAGCACATTCGGGGGGGTGGTCACTCCGGGTGAGGTTCAAAGGCCGGGACAACGTCGCCTACCAGCACGTGGCTCAGAGAGCCGTAGTGCGACCTGGGCCCTGGCGGTTCGAGGCCCAGGTGCGCGCGGAGCAGATCACCACAGACCAGGGAATCGGCTTCCGCATCGTGGATGCCGAGGAGCCGGGCCGGCTGGATGTGAAGACCGCACGGCTCTCGGGGACTCGCGACTGGACCAGCATCGAGAAGCGCTTCACGGTACCTGAGCGGACCCGGCTGGTGGAGGTGCAGGTGATCCGCGAGCCGTCGCTGAAGTTTGACAACAAGATCAGCGGGACCGCCTGGGTAGACGACGTGCGACTCACCCGGGGCGATCAGCGCCAGCGCCCATAAGCCGCAGGATGTCCTCGTAGCTGGAACGGGCGTCCACTCCGCCCACGAACATGCAGCTTCGCGCCGCTACCGCATTGGCGAAGCGGCCGGCTGCCACGGGGTCCATGCCGCCGGTAGGCTGGTCGAGGACAAGCACGGGGCTCGCCGCATGAAGCCGCGGGCCGAGGCCAAGCGAGTCTACGGACTGTGACGTTGCAACGGCGGGGACCAGGGCAGCCAGTGCCCTTCCTCACCCTCTTCAGGCCCCGTTGCGCTTCCTCAGCCGCCAACCCAGGGCCGTCAAGCCCCCAGCAAGCAGCAGCCCCGAAGCCGGCTCCGGTATCGGGGTCCCCCCCCCGGTGTAGTCGATATCCAGCCAGCCGTAGGCGTTCCCCGAGGGGGTCCGGGTGACCGAGAAAACCTTTGTGCCGTTCTTCTGGTTGTTGCCGTAGCCCGAGTTGTCCGCCGTAAACGTCACCGACTCGCTCCAGTAGATCGTCAGATCGTTCCCGGCCTCCAACTCCGGCAAGAAACCCAGGGGTGCCAGGTCCAGGTCCGTGACCGATGACGTATCGACGGGCAGCGTGTGGGTCGTCACGCCTGATTGGACGGTGATGAATATGCCGCTGGCCGTGGCACTAAACGCGGGGACGTATGCCCAGCCGGCGGGATCGCTGGAAGTGACCGACGAGGACAGGGTGCCCTGGAGCAGAAAATATAGGTCCAACAGGGCGCTGTTGACGGTCGCGCCCGCCGGAAGCGTGTTCACCAACGCAAAGGAGAACTCGCTGGAAGTCACGGTGTACGGATCCATGTAGTCGGCCCCAGTGTAGTAGCCGACATGCGTCGGATGTGGCGTGCTGTTGCCAATCGTCTGGAACTGGTACGTTGCGTTCGCGAAAAAGCTCTCGGTATCGGAATTAGAGATGCTCAAAAGTGCTCCGAAAGCAGAAGATACATAAAAGAGCAAAATACACACTCGGAGGATGCGCAACGGCATCAGAAACTCCATTCTGGCGGACACAACCGACCGCCTCAGCGAGTATACCGACGCCGGTCTTCATTTGTCAAACGTTTTGCATACAAGAAGAGTACTAGACGTTCCAGTACCATCCGCTCCGCCCCGCGCTCCGGAAGCCGGGAGACAACGAGCTTGCGGACTTGGTCACGGTCAGCGGAAACTACCAGCGGTTGAGGTGCCACCGCTTCGACCCCATCCGGGCGCAGACCATCCAGATTCACGTGACCGCCACGAACGGCGACGACTGCGCCCGGGTTTTCGAGGTCCTCTCCTACGGCTGAGCGGCCATAAACCGCAGGATGTCCTCGTAGCTGGAACGGGCGTTCACTCCGCCCACGAACATGCAGCTTCGTGCGGCTACCGCATTGGCGAAGCGGCCGGCGGCCACGGGGTCCATCCGCTTCTCCAGGGTGGCGAACAGGAAGCCGGCGTCGAAGGAGTCTCCGGCGCCGGTGGTATCAACGACCTGGACCGGCCAGGTTGGAACGGATTCCACCTCCTCCCCCGTCCACACCAGGGCGCCATCCGGGCCGGTCTTGACCAACGGGCAGTTCGTGCGGGCCGCCAGTCGCCGGCACGCCTCCTCCGCCGTGGCCGCCTTCGAGATAGACAGCGCTTCGTCCTGGTTGACGAACAGCCAGGTCAGCAGCGGCAGCCACTCGTCCATGCCTTCCCACCGCTCCGTCGAGTCCCACTGCGGGTCCAGCGACGTAGTGAGCCCCATCCCCCGAGCCAGCTCCAGCAGGGCGGTGAGGCGCGGCCGGAACTTCGTTTGCAGGTAGACTCCGCCGCAGTGGACGTGGTCGAACCCGCGCAGAGTCGCTGCCTCCAGATCCGGCCCCTGGAACTCGGCGATGGTCCCGGGATAAGTCACCTGGGTGCGCGTGCTCCGGTAAATCAGGTTGACGGTCACCCCGGTCTTCACCCCGCTGGTGCGTTTCACCAAATCCGTGTTCAGGCCGAACCCGCGCAGACCGCGCAGCATGAACTCGCCGTAGTCGTCGTTGCCCACCAGGCCGATGATGGCGGCCTCGCCTCCCAGCGACCGATAGGCGCAGGCACACAGCACTGTCGAGGCGCCCATTACCACGTCGCAGGTCTTGCAGATGACTTCGCGATCCACGACCGGAAGCGACTCCATTCCTCCCATCATCACGTCCACATTGACGTCGCCGGCAAAGAGCACCCTGGGCATAGCTTTAGTATCTTAGATCCTATCGGGGTGCCCACGAACAGGCGGTACAGCTATACCTTCACCCACTCCACCCCGAGCTTCTTGAGCGCGTAGGCGCTCTCGCGCAGGTGGTCGCCGTAGCAGGTCATCCAGTGGAAGCCCTTCATCTCCTCCAGCAGCTTCTGGGTGTCGCCCTTGATCGCCACGTCGATCTGGCTGCGGCAGATGGCCATGAAGGGGTTGTCCACCACCTCGCCCAGGAATCCCACCCACTTGCGCACTTCAAAATCCGGCACCAGGTTGGTCACCGCCTGCCCCTTCCGCATCTCGACCTTGGGCGCCGCGCCGTAATCGGACTCGAAGTGCGTGAGGATCCTGACCGGCTCGTAGTGCACACCATCCATCTTGCGGGGCGCCGTACAGTGCGCGATGGTGACCACGCCGTCGTGGGGGTAGGTGGGGTCGTTCAGAAAGACCGGCTTGCCGGAGATGTAGTGCAGCAGGATGCCCGAGGGGATGACCACGAAATCCGACTCGCAGAAGGCCATGTAGCCCTCGTCGTTCAGAAGGCTCAGGGGCATGCAGGCCGTGGTCTCGGACATGGGCATGATCGTGCTCATGCACTGGCTGACGGTGATGGCGTCGGTGCGGGCTTCGTCCAGCAGGTCGCGGAAGACCTCCGTCAACAGAAAGGCGTTGTCGAGGAATTCCCTCTTGGTTTGCATGACGACGCCCTTCTGCCTCAGATATTTGCCTGCCTCGTCCTGACAGCGCTTCACCAGGGCGGTGTCGGCGCGGGCGCGCTTGATGCGCTCGCCGAGGTCGGGATAGGAAACCGTCCGGATGTCAAGCTTCCAAATCTCGCGGGCGCGGTCCGGGGCCTTCCTGCCGCCGGCGCCCCAGCCGCTCGGGCCGCCCACCGCCACGATGCGCTTGCCCAGGGCGTTCTTGAGTCCGGCCAGCGCACGCAGTCGCCACAGGACCTCGGCGGGGCTGTCCACGACCACGTCCTCGACCGTCATCCCCGGGTGGCCGTACTCATCCACCGCCTTGCGCAGGAACCGCGGATGCACGGTCTCGTACCACAGGTAGACCGGCCCCGAGCGGTGGCGCACGAAGATCAAATTCCACTTCTCCGCCGGGGTCAGGACCTCCAGGGCCTTCGTTCCGCCGGTGGCCGCGTAGACCAAGGTGACATCCTGATTGCCCTTGGCGAGGGCGGCCGCTTCGTCCGGAGTCCGCACCGGGATGATCTCGCCGGCCTCCAGCGGGAAGTCCGCCGCGGCTTTCATCTGCGCCAGCTCGCGGCCGATCCGCTCCTTCTCAGCCGCCACGTCCTGCTCGGTCTCGAGACCGCCCCAGGGGCGCCAGCTTGTGGCCTCACGCCGCTTGGGGATGTCGTAGAGCAGCGCCGGCTGGACCTTGAGAGCCGTTCGGATCGGCGCCTGGCGCGCCGGATCCTTGGCCTGGGTTGCCGCCGCGGACGCCGCCAGCGGCAGCGCCAGCCCACCACCCACGCCGGCCATGAACCTTCGGCGACTTACGCCAGCCTGCGGGCAACCCATACACGACGTCTGGCAACAACCGCCGCTCGAACCAGTGAGAGTCATCTCACACCTCCGCCTGCGCATTGTATCGGAAATCGGGTCTCGCCGCAGCCCCTGCCGAGCCGGTCCCCTATGGCTGGGGCTGCGGCTCGGCGGAACGGGCTGCCGCTACCTTCTCGATCTCGACCAGTTGCTTGCGCACCGCGTCCGCGTCGGAGGCGTCGGGGGCGCGTTCGAGGTAGAGCTTGATGTGCTCGACCGCGCCGGAGTAGTCCCGCTTGTTGGCCAGAATCACGCCCAGCAGGTGTTCGGCCTTGGGGACGCGACCCTGGGCGTCAAGCCTCAGAGCTTCCCGGGCGCTCTTCTCGGCGACGTCCAGATTCTTGAGGTTGAGGTTGGCGACCGAATGATAGAAGTAGGCGCTGGGAAAATCCAGGGGGTTCAGCTTGAGCACCCGGCCGGCGGTCTCGGCGACCTCCTCCCACTTCCTCTCCTGGGCCGAAAGCACAGCCAGTTGCAGGTAGGGTTTCACGAACTTGGAGTCCGCCCGGAGCGCCTCCCTGTACGCCTGGCGGGCCGGCTCGATGTCTTTCTCCCGTTCGTGGATCATGCCCAGCTCGAACCAGGCGGCCGCGTAGTTGGGATAAAGCTGCACGGCCTTCTCAAACTGCGCTCGGGCTTCCGCGTACTTCTTCTTCCCGACCGCTTCCCGGCCCTTCTCGAGAGCTTTCCTGGCGTCCTTGGGCGCCTGGAGGCTGGTGAACGAGATAGTGGTGCCTTCCACCTGACCCAGCCGGCGCAGGACGATCGTGCCGACCTCAGGGTTGTCCATGCTGCGGCGGCCCGCCAGGCTGACGATGTTGGAGCGGTACCCCGGCAACGAGGCGCGAAGCTCGCAGGCCATCAAGTCGCGCTCGGACAGACCCCTCCCGGAGGCGGAGAATCCGCCGGCTTGTTGGCTCCAGGAATCCAGCGGACTGTTCGCCGCGCCCACGCTGGCGTCCGCGATGACCGCAGTGTTCTGGCCAAGCTGGAGGCTGAAATGGCCCTTCGAGTCGGTGTAGGCCTCGGGTCGGACAACGCCGCTGCAAACCCGCTCGATGACCACCGAGTCCGGGGGCGGAGTGCCGTCTTCCATCATCACGCGGCCGGAAAGGAAGATCGGGCGCTGCATCTCCGGAAAAGTCGTGCGATCGCGCTGCGTCCCAAAATCCGGCTGGCGGGTGCGGTCGGTGGGGGAAGGCGTGGGGATATTCGGGCTCGCGGGGCTGGGCGTGCTGGGAGCCGGCGTCCCACCCGGAGAAGGAGCGGGCGATGGCGTTGGCGGGGTTGGCGCGGGTTGCTGCCCCTGCAACACGGTGAGAGCCAGAGCAGCGCCCAAAGCCAGCCTCATCCCGTGCTGGAGTAACGTCGGTGACCTCATGCGGCACGCCCCTCCGTGGGGCTTCTGCCTCAATTATGCCACAGCGCCGACAGCCGGCCCAGGTTTCAGCGGAAGTTCTCCACCAGCATTACCGCTTGAGCGGGGCGATCGATCTGGGTATAGAGGATCGACCGCCCGTCCGGCGCCACGCTCAGACCTTGATGCGCGGGCTTGCCCAGAGCGGCCACCAGCTCCGTCCGCCCCCCGGAGAAACTCAGGAAATGAATAGACGCCGCCGTCACGGAGTACGGCCCCGGGACCAAGTAGTGCAGCCCGCGACTGGTCACCGCGCAGCCGGCGGCCAAGACAGGTTGCGTCACCAGAGTCTCGGCGCCAGCCGGCGCGCCGGTCGCCGACAGCGGAACCCGCCACAGGGCGGTGGCGAATCTGTGGTCCTTGGTGTAGTACAAGAACCTGCCGTCGCTGGATTCGAAGGCTGCCAGGCCACCCTGCCGAGTCACCTGGACAGGTTCATCCTCGGTCTCGAACACCTGTGCTCTCCAGACCTGGTATGCGCCGGTGCGATTCGAGGCGAAGTAGATCGAGTAACCGTCGCGGGCCCAGCTCGGCAGGATGTCGTCGGCCGGATCCGGCGCCAGCCACCGCGGCGTGCCGCCGGTGGCCGGGACAACGTAGATGTCACTATGCCCATCGGCATTGGAGAAGAACGCGATGCGCTGGCCGTCTGGAGACCAGCGCGGAAAGCCTGTGAAAGCGGCCCGCAGCGAGGTCAACTGGACGCAGTCTCCTCCGTCGCTCGAGCAGACCCACACTTCCAGGCTCCCCGAGCGCGCCGAGGCAAAGGCGATCCTTCGGCCGTCGGGAGAGTAGTCAGCGAAGCCGTCGAAGCGGGCGGAGCGGAGCATGGAGCCGGCCTCGGACGCCCGGCTTCCGGCCGCATTCAGCTCCAGGCGAGCGATGTTCGCGCCGGACGGGGGCCGAACGTATGCCAGGCGCCGCGTCTGAGCGGAAATGGTGTGCCAAGCCGCACCTTCTCCGATCTGCCCCAGCCTCTGAGGGGGGTCAGGTCCGGCAGCCTTCACACGATACAGGAAGGCCTGCCCGGCCCAACGCAGGCTGTAGACGATCTCTGCTCCGTCCGGGGTCCAGGCCGGAAGGGCGCTGAAACGGTTCTCAAAAGTGCGCCGCTCCGGATCCTTGGCCGGAGTGAGGTCGTCGCGCAGCGGCAGCACGTAGATGTCTCCCACCCCCAGCCCGGTGAAGCGCGTGTAAGCCAGAGCCCGTCCGTCCGGCGAGAACGCCGGCCCGCTGTCCCCGGGTGCGCGGGTGGGCGGAGAAGTGAGTCTGCGCTTGAGGCCGGTTTCGAGCGACAGCACATAGAGTGATAGCGACTCGCCTGGGGGACTCTGGTCGCTCACTATCAACGAGGTCGCATCCGGGGCCCAGGCCAGGAACGGCCCCGGCATGGGCAGCAAGTCCGGGCACAGGCTGACTTCGCCGACTTTCCGTTCGCTACCCCCCGCGGCCGGAATCACCACCACATCGGTAGGTCCCTGGCACTGCCCTTTCGCCGCGCGAAGGAATCCGATCGAGCTACCGTCCGGCGACCAAGTGGGGCTGTACTCTGCGGCCGGGTGATTAGTCAGCCGAATCGGCGCGCCGAAGCCAACCGGCTTGACATACAAGTCAGTGTTGCCTGGCTGCTGCCAGTCCGAGGTGAAAGCCAGGCGGGCGCCGTCCGGCGAGAGGGCGACTTCGTCGATGCGCTGCGGCAGCCCGGCGATTGGCGCCGCCGTCAGGGGCGCAGGCTTCTGCTGCGTGAGCCGGATGAACCACAGTCCCAGGAGGACGCCCAGCACTGCGATCAAGACCAGACCCAGCAGGAGCACACAAGGAAAGCCGCGTGTCTGGGGATCGTCCATCAGTGTTTCGGCGGGCCTGCCATCGTTGCGAGTCATCCAATTGTACCGAAAAGCCCGGTTCCAGGCAGACCAGTTTGCGCGCCCACGTAGGACATGCTTCAGCTTGTCCAAGGCCTTTTTCAGCACCCTCCATGGCCTGTTATGCTCGAAGGGAGCGCGCCGGGAAGCGCGCGAGGCAGGGGAGGTTTTCATGTCCGTCGGACGTAGGGAGTTCTTGACCGCAGGTTCTTTTGGCGCCGCCGCCTCGCTGCGCGGCGCTGCGCAGGCCGCTAAAGGCAAGCTGGGGATCCCAGGACCGTTTCGCGGGCGGGTGGTCGCAGTCCAGCACCCGGGCAGCATCGTCGCCGGCAGGTACCAGCGCGAAGCCGTGCGGGCCATGATCGGAAAGGGGATGATGGAGCTCACCGGCGCGCCCAGCGCAACCGAGGCCTGGCGCTTCTTCTTCGAGCCCGGCGATGTGGTGGGCATCAAAGTCAACCCGGTCGGCCAACCGTACGTGATTTCCGCCCCGGAAGTCTTTCAGGAAATCGTCGAGGGCCTCAAGGAGGCCGGGGTCAAACTGCGCGACATTGTGGCCTACGACCGCTATCGTGCGGAGTTCCTCAGCGGCGGTTTCGACAAGTGGCTGCCCGAAGGCGTCCGCTGGATGTGGGCCACCGAGAAAGCCGGCCTCTTCCAGCTCGACATGGACGGATACGAGCGCGACCAGTACATGGAGCTGCCCCTGGTGCCCGAAGGCGCCGATCCGCGCGATCCCCACGTCCGCCGGTCCTACGTGGCCAAGTTTCTCACCCGGGAAGTCAACAAGCTCATCAATCTGGGCGTGCTCAAGCACCATCAGTCCGCCGGAGTCACCATCGCGCTCAAGAACCTCTCGCACGGCCTGGTCAACAACGTGGCCCGGAGCCATCTCAGCAGGTCCAACAACGCCTGCGGGATCTTCATCCCGGCGGTGGTGGACCTGCCGGTTTTTCGGCAGAAGGTCGTTCTCAACATCATTGACGGCATCAAGGCCGCCTACCACGGCGGGCCGGGCAGGACCGTGGGGAAGTACGTCTGGGAACACCAGACGATGTACTTCGCCACCGACCCCGTGGCGGTGGACCGAATCGGCTGGGGCGTGCTTGACGACAAGCGCGGCCAGATGGGCATGGCCCCAATCGCGCTGGCCCCGGCTGACGCCGTGAGCATCTTCGTCAGAATGCAGCCCGAGCACGTCGAGATCGCCGGGTCGCTGGGCCTGGGCGAGAGCGACGAAAAGAAGATCGAGCTGAAGAGCTTTCAGTTATCTTGACCAACACTCCTCATGTTGCTGGTGCGCTCATCGCCGTGAGCCTGCTCGCGCCACTCGCGTCGGCCCAGCGCGTGTCACTTGGTGTCGTTGTGGGTGGGTATGCGAACTGCGACTTTGAATCGCGGTATGTTCCGGCGCCTGAGTTCACCCCTGTCCCTGTCATTGTGCAATCGGACTGTGGCGGATACGTTGTCGGGCCCTCGCTCGACGTCCGAGTGTTCCCTCGACTTTCGCTCGGGGTGGAAGCGCTGTACAAGCCGCTGCGCTTCAAAGCGCCTGTGAGTTTTCAGGATGGCGTGGTCATCGGCTTTGCGCCTGCCACCACGGTGACCTGGCAGTTTCCGGTCCTGGCCAAGTACGAGTTCGCCTTGGGCCGGGTGAGGCCGTTCCTGGAGGGTGGACCGTCGTTCCGCACCGTGGGCAATCCCTCCTCCGACCCGTCCCACTTCGGCGTCACTGCCGGCGTGGGAGCGGAGACCGGGTGGCGGCGGCTCAGAATTGCGCCGAGGGTGCGCTACACACGCTGGGCCGAGGACCCCTGGTACTCACTGCCCACACGTTCGGACCAGCTCGAGTTCCTCGTGGGCGTCAGCTACGCCGCGACTTCCGATGCCCATCCGCTCGGCCGGCGCATCGCGTTGGGGGCGGTGCTCGCCTGCACTGTGTCCGCTGACTTCCCCACAGCCACGGAGACGATGTTCGACCCCTTGACTGGCAAATCGACGACGTTCCACACCTCTTCGGGCCCGCGGAGGCCGGGGGTCGGTCCGCTGGTTGAGTTGGGTCTGTCGGCGCGCTTTTCCATCGAGGGGAATGCCGCCTCTCGATCGATTCGCGGCGCCACGAGAATCGTCAAGGCTGACAGGCTGCCACCATCCCTCGGCGTTTCCAGTTGGCCCTTTACTTCCGGCGCTTTCTGGGAGTTCCCCGTGTTGACTAAATACCGGCTGACCACGAGTTCGGCGCGGCCGTTTCTTGCGCTGGGGCCATCGTTCCGGCTGCCCAAAGAGATCGGGGGAGCCTGGCTGTCCAACTACGGGGCGACGGCTGGAGCGGGCGTCGAGATCCCGCTGAAAAGGATCAAGATCGCGCCTGCGGTGCGCTACACGCACTGGGGGCCTGACCGTCCGCGGGTAGCGGGCACGGAGGCAAACTCGGGGGTGTCCCGCAACCAAATGCAAGTTTTGGTCGGGGTCTCATTCTAACAACCGCTGGCCGTAGGCCACGCGAGCTCATTTGACCGGGTGGACCGCCGGAACACACCATTTTGGTGCATACTGGTGACATGAGGTCTGCAAACAAGACCGTCCGGCAAAGCGTGAGTCTGCCGTTAAACGTCGCCGCGCAGGTTCGCAGCATGGCAAGAAGACGGCGGCTCAGCGCCAACCGGATGCTGGTGGAACTCCTCGAGAACGGGATCGAGGCGGAAAAGCGAAAACAGCAAGAGTTCTTCGATCTTGCAGAGCGCTTCCGCAGGGCGACCGACCGCGAAGAGGTCAAGCGCCTGGGCGATCAACTGGGTCGCATGGTCTTTGGCAACTGAATGTGCCAGAGGGCGACCGGTACAAGGACTTCCGTTCGTTCAAGGCTGGACGAGCGCGGGTCAGGGTTTGACCGCAAACGAACCCAAGAAGTTGCTGTTGTCCCCTTCACCGACGCAGTTGAGCTGTACCCAGGAACGCAGGTTTGCCGCCGGCAGACGCACATCCATCTGGTAGACGCCCGCCAGCCCCGGAGCCAAGCCCGCGTACAGTACCGGGATGTCCAGCCTCGCGACGTTGTCGGCGCCCCAAGCCCAGCAGGTGACGGGCATCACGGTGCGTGCCGGCGGGTCCGCCGGACCGGGCATGCCGTCGGGTGGCTGTGAATCTACAGGTCCGAACCCGGTGCCGTACAAGTGGAGGATCTCGCCGGGCCAGGCGGGGTTGCCGGACGTGACCAGGGCACTCCAGTCCTGATGGACCGCGAACGCATCCGAGCCGCCGTACGCCGACGGCGACTGCGGGTTGGACAGGAACGCGCCGAAGCCGATGAGAGTCGTAGTGGCGAAGCGCAGTTGCGGAACGAAAGGCGAGGAAGACTCGGCTTTCACTTCCACGTTCGTCTCGAGCGCAGTGTGAGACGGAACCTGAAGCAGGATCTGCGTCGGCGATACGGAAACCAGCGGGCTGTCCACGCCGTTCACGTTTACCGAGACCCCGCCCAGCGACCGCGGTAACGGGTATGACTCGGCCGCATACACCCGGTCGCTGAAGCCCGCACCCGGCATGAAATAGAGGCAGCCGGCCGTCATGCGGCTGATCATGCCGATTTGCGGCGTGCGGCCAAGCTGCTCCTGCGCCTCGCCGGTATCGAGGTTGATCCGGTAGAGTCGCGCCGCCCCCGAAAAATACCAGGCCACCTCGCCGTCGTCGGACATCGCGGCGGAAAGCACACCGGTACTGTCGTGGCTCACCTGCCGCGGTTCGCCGCCTTCGGTGTCGATCATGTAGATCTGGGGCAACCCAGAAGCATCGGACAGAAACATGGCGCGGCGGCCATCGGCACTGAGGTAAGGGGAGTGGCTGTCGGCGCCTGGCAGCGCGGCGAGCGCGCTGTCGCGCTGCTCGGCGATGCGATAAACCCGAATCGAGCGGCGCCCGGTGTCCCAATCGAACATGGAATACGCCACGATGCGCGCCGCGAAGTCGATCACCGCTTCACTCAGATAGCCCCGGCTGGCTGGCGCCGCGGTCACTGCCGGGCCCCGGATGAGATAGAGAGACCCATAGGCCGACACGGCGGTGCCGTCGTCCGCGATGGTACGGCCTCCACCCAAGCTGTCGAACCCGACTGCGGCACATCGCTCCGGGTGGGTCTCCTGTCTGGCTTGAAGGTCCACCACGTAGGCGCAGCCTCCTCCCGGCGTTCCGTCCGCGTAGATCAGCAGATATCGCCCGTTTCCGCTGAGGCGTCCAGCGCCGGTGACGTCGATGGTCCCGCCTGGCAGGCCGGTGATCGTCGTCTGCAAAGTAGTCGCGAAGGCACAGGCCGAAGCGCCGAAGCATTGTCGCTGTCCGGTGACGGCTACTACGTTGCCGTCACGGCTGGTTTGGGGGCGAAAGAGATTGAAATAGTTCGTAAAGCGCATCTGGCCCGGGCCGGCGGCCGGCGGGGGATCCATCCGGGGCCGCTCCAGGTATAGTTGAAGCCCTTCTGGGCCGATTCGATAGATGCGCGCGGGTGCCCCGCCGGGCTGCGCGGCTTCTCCGCTCTCCCTGCGCGCCAGTGTGGACGCGAAATAGGCGGCACCGCCATCGCCCGTGGTGGCGAGGTCGAAAATGTCCTTCTGGCCGGCCGCACTCCCAACTGCCGCCAGCAACAGCGTCAAACCCCGCATCAGCTTCAGGGTAGCGCACATATGGCCTCGCCCGACGCCCACGTCGCCTCAAGGACTGCGCCCCGGCCGGATCGGAACACCTCGGCGCTAGCCTCGATGGAGTCGCTTTGTTTCAAAGACCCTTGAGTTGCCGCGCTCAACTACAATGGCATTCATACGAAAGCTGCTCTGGCGACCCAAAAACTTAGAACTCCATTGGGGTGCACTCCGCTCCAGGCTTGAAATCGCAACCCCGGTTAGGACCACCACCAGGCACCCGATCACGTTGTACCAGAGGAAAGCGATCTTGGTGAAGAAGTAGGCGGCGAAAATAGCCGCCCCCTGGAGTTTCTACCCTTGCCGAGAAGATTGAGGACCGTGAGCCACTTCCGGACTGGCGGCTCAAGGCCTCGTGGGACAGGCGGTTTCGCCTGTCCGCCTACGGCGGATGTGTCGAGACAAGTCTCGACACGGCAGCCTGAAGGCCACGCCACAGGTGTCTGGTGTACCGCCGCACTCAGAGACGTGCGATTCTCTTGGGATCAGTAAAGGGCGCCCCTTTCATGTCGCGCACCCGGCGACAGGCGAAACCGCCTGTCCCACGCAGGAGTCACCACCCTTGAGCAGAGAAAGTTGATCGAGGCGCGGCAGCCTTGCGGCTCTCAGACGCCGCGTCGTATCCTTCCAATCGGATTGTGCAGCCTTTACCAGGACTTGAATCGGAACGACTTCAGAATTCCCACACCCGGCCTTCCCGGGGCGCGATCCGCTCACTTTCCGGACAGCGCGTTTGCTTCCGAGTGCGCCGTGGCACGGGCGGCACGGACGGTAAGTGTCGATTGTACTTGTAGTCGACTGCAAGCTGAGGTATTTCAAGGGACGCCGGTATCCCCGTGCGGCGCTACATTTACGGGTATAACAAAATGCTTGTCACAAACGACTGAAGGGATGCATACTGTACTGGGATCGGTATTCCCAAAATGGAAATCCGGTCCATGAATTGAATGCTGGAGGTTTGCAGTGAAACTCTGGATTGTGTACGCCGCTCGAGCCCTCGCGCTGTTGTGGGTTGGGTTCTGGATCTTTTTCTTGGTAGCAGCGGGCGCACCCGTGCGTGTGATGGTGTTCGGAGCGGGAGTGCTCTTGCTCTTTGTGGTCATGGCACTGGTCGCTTCGCGCTGGGAGGTGGCCGGCGGCTTTCTGCTCGGGTTCTTCGGTTTGGTGATTGGAATAGCTCATGCGATCTCAGGAAAAGGCGGGATCGGGACCGTCTTTCTCGCTGGACCGCCGATCTTGGTTGGCATTCTCTTCCTAATGCACCATCGGGCGGTGGCCACCCGGGCCTGAGGCGGCTTACCCGCGCCTTGCCTTCAGGATCGGTCTCCATAAGCCCCGCGCATGTCCACTGGCCGTCTCACGCGCATATCGATGTCACTCTCTGCGAGTAGATAGGGAGTGGATACTCGCCCACTCGGAAACAGCGTCGGACTTGAGTCCTGCCGCCGGACCCAGAAGCCACATGGCCGAGTCGTCGGCATGCCGGAGAAGTGCCCCATTCAGTTCAGCTCCCCCCGAAGCGCCGTTCGGGGAACCCTGGTCAAAGTCGGGCTGAGAACTCGGCCTTCCGGATCGGCGGCTCCAGGCTTGAAATCAGGAGGCCGGTCAGAACTACCACCACGCACCCGATCACGTTGTACCAGAGGAAAGCGATCTTGGTGAAGAAGTAGGTGGCGAAAATCGCCGCCTCTCCGGCCAGTACGCCACAGAACGCTCCCCTCGCCCGCACCCGCGGGAAAAAGAAAGCCAGCACGAATACCCCCAGCATGCCGCCGTAGAAGAAGGAGCCCAGCAGGTTGACCGTCTCGACCAGCGAGCCCTGTCCCTTGGCGTACCCGGCCGTGATGACCGCGTAGCAGCCCCAAAACACGGTGGCCGCGCGCGACACGTTCAGATAGTGGCGATCCGGGGCGGTTTTTCGGAAGTGCCGCTTGTAGATGTCAATCACGCTCACCGTGGCCAGCGAATTCATCTCCCCTGAAAACGACGTCATGGTCGCCCCAAAAATCACGGCTAAGACCAGGCCCACCAACCCCGCCGGCAGGTGGCGCGTGACAAAGGTGAGGAAGATGTAGTTGGTGTCGTTGATTCCCTTGGCGCCCCCGGCCTGCTCGACCAGCCTCACGCTCTGGCGGCGCGCTGCGTCCAGCTCCCGCTGGGCCTTCCCAAACTCCTCCAGCCCCTGCCGCCGGAGCGTGGAATCACCCTGGCGCCGCGCCTCGATCAACTGGTTCGCCGCCGCCTTGCGGCTCTCGAACGCGGCGTCATATCGCCGCTCCACGGGTCCATACTCGGCCCGCCTCGAAGGGGCCTGGATCTTTTCGAGCTCCGCCCTCTGGAACAGAATCGGCGGTCTCTCGTAGATGTAGAAGACGAACACCATGGCCCCGATGAACAGGATGAAGAACTGCATCGGGACCTTGGCCATACCGTTGAACAGGAGGCTCAGCCGGCTCTGGGCGATCGAGCGTCCGGTCAGGTAGCGTTGCACCTGCGACTGATCGCAGCCGAAGTAGGACAGAGCCAGGAACATTCCGCCGATCAGGCCGCTCCAGAGGTTGTACCGGTCGTTCCAGTCCAGGTTGAGGGTCACCGCATTCAGCCGGCCTGCCGCTCCAGCCAGGGTGACGGCATCCAGAAACGAGACGCCGCTCGGAAGCAGAAGCACCGCCGAAACCAGCGCCGCCACCAGGCCCGCCGTCATGACCAGCATCTGCTGGAAGTCGGTCCAGGTGACCGCCTTGACGCCGCCCAGCGTGGTGTAGAGCAGCGCCACGACGCCCATGACCAGCGTGGTCACCCGATCCGGCCATCCCAATATCACCGTCAGGACCACCGCCGGGGCGTAAAGAGTGATGCCCAGCGCGAGACCTCTTTGGATCAGGAAGATCACGCTCACCAGCGCCCTGGTCTTGGCGTCGAACCGCTGTTCCAGGTACTCATAGGCGGTGTAGACGTTGGCGCGGTGGAAGATCGGGACGGCAGTGGCCGAAAGGATGACCATCGCCAGGGGCAGCCCAAAGTAGAACTGCACGAAGCGCATTCCGTCTACGTAGGACTGGCCCGTAGTGGAGATGAAGGTGACCGCGCTGGCCTGCGTGGCCATGATTGCCAGCGCCATCGCGTACCACGGCATCGTCTTGCCGGCCAGCAGGTATTGACTGACGCTGCCGCTTCTGCGTCCCCGCCAGAGCCCGTAGAGGACAATGAACGCCAGGGACCCGCACAGCACCAGCCAGTCGGCGAGCCTCACGGCGCAAACCTTCTAGCGAACGAGTAGAAGATCAGGATGAGCAGCGCCAGCCAGCCGATGACGCCCAGGTACAAACGCCGCCACGTGCCCAGAAAGGGGGGCGGCTCCTCACGCTCGCCGTCGCGAGCCGGTCTGGTGGCGGGCGCAGTCATTGAACGGACCTGGCCGCGCTCAGAAAGTTCGCGAATATGCGGAACGCTCCCGGGACTCCGGCGGGCAACTGCCGGAACCACGAATACGCCGTGAAGATGTAGACGCCTTGGCCGTAGCGCGCGTAAAGAGTCCCTCCCGAAAGAGGCGCCTCATTGGGGTCGTGCGATTCGAACAGCGGCTCGTAACGGGCGTCCCACTGGGAAGCGAAGTTCAACCCGCGCTCCTGAACCCAGCCTCGAAAATCCTCGTCGCTGATTTTGTTCGGCGCTGCCAGCAGCGGGTGCGCCGGATTCAGGAATGTAACCGGCGCCTCTTCGACCGAAACGCGGGCGCGCCCTACCTGGAAAGGGTACGGTCCCATCCCCTCCAGACCTGCCGGCGAGCGGGGGTCCGCCACGTTGTATTGCACGACCAGCGTGCCGCCCCGCTGGAGGTAATCCATCAGCCGGGGCTGGTTGGCGGCGAGGTCCGCTCGAACGTTGTACGCCCGGACGCCGGTGACGATGGCGTCGAAGCGGCTGAGGTCCCCGCGGGCCAGGTCCTCGGCTCCGAGCAGCGTCACCTCGCATCCCAATTGCCGGAGCGCGTCGGGCACCTCGTCCCCGGCGCCCATCACGTAGCCGACCCTACTGGCGAGCGTGCGTGCGTCGGTACGGACGAGCCGGGCAGTGGATGGCGGGAAGATCGTCTGAGGCGGAATGCCCTCGTAGGCGATCACGCGCATGTCGGAAGAAATCTCCCGTTCGTTCAGCCTGGCCACGGCACGCAACTCGCCGCTGGCGGCGCCCGTGGGCGGACTGACCGTGAAGGATAAGGCCGTTTCCTCGTTCGCGCCCGCCATCCGGAATGCCGAGGAGTTCGGCTCAACGCGCCAGCCCTCGGGCGCCTCCAGCCGGAGTTCACCGGACGCGCCGTTGACGATGCTGCGCAGTAGCACCTCGACCGTCTTCGCCCTCGCCTCCGGGAACACCAACACCGGCTCGGAGATACTGACGGTGACTGGCGGCACGACGACCAGCGGCCTGGTGGTCTCACCTCCTACCCGGTCAACATAGCGGCGAATCACGGGGCGCACGAACTCGATCTCCTCCGAGCCGGCCTGGATCCGTATTCGTGCCTGGAGGATGGCGGAAGGCTCGGGCAGTCCCACCAGTCGTTGATCCTCGATGACGTAGGTGAAGCCAGTGCTGGGTTTCTCCAGCCAGAACGGCTGCGAATAGGGCTGGTCCGCCGGGATCGTGATCTTGAGGGAACGGCGGTCGGGCTGGTTATATGCCAGCGGGAGCGCCGCGAACTCCTCCGCCGGCGCTCCGGCCATCCCCTCCAGCTTCACGCCCTTGAGAGCCAGCGGGAACCGGGAACGATTGACGGTCTCGAAGTTGACCTGGAGCGATTCTCCCGGAACCACCCCGTGGCGGTCCGTCGAGGCAGCGAGGTAAAGCCCCGTGCACAGGGCGATCGCTTCGTCGAGTTCCTGGAGCTTCAGGGTGGCCCACGGGTGTTTGATGGCGGCGACCAGCGGGCGCGCCTTGACGAGCAGCGGGACCGTCTTCTCGGGCTGCTCGGGCACGAAGGTCCTGGCCGCCTCCGCCAGGATCTTCGCCACCTCCGCCCCGCCGGGGAGACGGTTCCAGGTCGTGTCGATTCCGTCGAAGATGTCACCTGCGGCCGGCTCGCCGGCCAGGTGGACCGCAGAACTCACGGAAGGCCCCCGCCGCTCCGGCGCGCCCATCCCTTGGGTCCGGTGCAGGCTGCGGCTCATGCCGGCGATTTCCGTGTAGGAGAACCCGAGCAGCGGATCGAATTCGCCAGTGTCCATTCGGGTCCCGCTTGCGGCTCCGCCACCGGCCGCCGCCCCAGGGCCGAAACCAACCAACAGAAGCCGTCTGGCCTGCCACGGCTGCACCCAGCGCAGTTGTTCGGGGAAGCGGGTCTTGTCGGCCGCGGCGGTGTACGCTTCCCGGCCCAGGATTCCGGACGCCTGATGATGCCCGTGCCCCCCAGTAACGCCGAGCACAATCACGTCCGGGCGGAAGCGCCGGATCGTCCACACCACGTCGGCAAGGATCGCCTCATGGCCCCACTTGGCGAAGGTCTCGTCTGCCGACTTCGAGAAGCCGAAGTCGATCGCTCGGGTGAAGAACTGCTCGCCGCCGTCGATTCTGCGGGCAGCCAGAAGTTCCTGAGTGCGGATCAGCCCAAGCAGCTCGCCCTGCTCCGAACCGATCAGATTCTGGCCGCCGTCGCCGCGCGTCAGCGAGAGATAAGCGGCCCGGGCTTTGCGGCCCCTGGCAAGATAGGCCAGCAGCGCCGCGTTCTCGTCATCCGGATGCGCTCCCATCGTCAGGACGCTGCCCAGGACGGTGAGCCGCTCCAGGGCGAGCTGGGTCTGGACGGCTCCCGCGAGATTGCGCTGGGCGGGCGCCGGAGGGTGCAACAGGCTTAGAAGAAGGGAAAGGCCGATGAGGCGCGGCCGCGCGTGGATGATGGATCGTGAAGTCACTGTGTCGTCCAGGACCTTATTCCACCAGAGCTTGAGCCTCCGGCACAACTGGGCGCCCGGAATGCCGGCGCCCAAGTGCCGCACGGTTTCTCGCGCTAGAATGGGCCGAGATGGGCCGCAGCATTCGACCGGCGCGCAAGCTGTGGACCTGCCTGCCGCTGTTCCTGCTCCTGGCGGCCTGCACCCGCGACGCCCCCAAACCGCCGCCGGGGAAACCTCAGGAACCGGCCAAGCCCCCCAAACCCGTCTCGGCGCAGTATGCCTGCCGGCAAATGTACCTGGCGGCGCGCGCCTGGGCCCCGGATGCTCAGCTCCTGCGGCTGTCAAATGTGCCCTTGCCGGAATTCAAGACCGAGCAGGGGAAGGCCGGGGCTTGGCAGGCGACGTTCGTCTCGGAACAGACGGGCCGCGCCCGAACCTTCACCTACTCGGTCACCGAGGGCCCGGGCAACCTGCACCAGGGCGTCTTCATGGGACCGGAAGAGAGCTGGGCCGGCTCGCGCGGCCAGGCGCGCCCGTTCACCATCCTGGCCTTCAAGGTGGATGCGACGGCTGCCTTGGAGACTGCGCTCAAGCGGGGCGGCGCGGATTACGCCAGCAAGCACCCGGATGTGCCGGTCAATTTCCTGCTCGAGCTCACGCCGCGTTTCTCCGACCCGGTCTGGCGGGTGATCTGGGGGGGATCGGTGGGGACCAGCGCCTTCTCGGTTCTGGTGGACGCCGCGACCGGAGAGTACAAGCAGACACTGCGGTAGATCCTAAGGGCTTCTCATCCCACCCGACTTTGCAGCGCTCGTCAACGGCACACTACGAGTCCCGTTCAAAGCTCGCTGTAAAAACCTCCTCTGATTTTCTGCCCGCCCTCTGACGCCATGTGTAACGGCCGGCATGAGCCGCCGTGATTTGGGGTGTCGTTAGCATGTCAAGATGTCCGGTTTTGTTAGCACGTGATCTGTCCGGTTTCACTAGGCAGCCCTCCGTCTGGTACTTGATTTGGAGAGAGGGAGAATCGTAGTCGTCGCGGCTGTGGGAAAGTGGGAATCTCGCGCTTTCTGCGAGATTTCCACTTTTCCACAGCCCCCGCCGCGCGCGCTTGCTTTCCTTTCGCAGGGCGCCCCCGCGGCGTCGAAACGTCCCACCAGGTGCGGTCCGTAGCGCGCCGACACCGTCCCGTCCAGGTGCTCATGGAGGGTCACGGTGCAACCCGCAAGGCTGTGCCGCCAGCGGCTCTTCTCCAACTGCCAGACCCGCTCCCGCAGCGTGATGGTGTTGTCCTTGGCCACCACCCGCTCCGTTTGGACCGAGAAGACCCACTCCAGGTCCCGCCGGCTGTAGGGGCGAAAGGCCGTGCCCTTTTCCGCAGACGGGACCGCGAACTTGTGGTTCAACTCCGCGATGTAGCGCTCGCGCAGGAACCGGTTGGCCTCTTCCCGCATGCTGATCCCCGCCAGCCGTAGCTCCTGCGGCAGCCGTCCCTGCCAGGTGCCGAAGTTCCGCTCGCTGCGGCCCCGCGCCTGCGGCGAGTAGGCCGGAATCATCTGGACGCCCAGCTCTCGCAGCGCTCGGCCCACCTGCGTCAGCCGGTACTTGTCCACCGGCTCGCCGGCCTTCGGCGTGAGGAAGAAATGGCTGGCCCGGTCACTGTAGAGGGCGCAGAACAAGCCCCGCCTCTCGATCACCTCGCGCAAGGCGGCCATCACCGTCCGCGTCGATTCCTCCTCCACCAGTTGGGCGTAGTAGATCTCGCTGGTGGCATCGTCCAGGATCACCAGCAGGTCGTACCAGCGCTCGTCCTGGAACCAGCGGTGCGGGCTGCCGTCGATGTGCAGCAGCATCCCCGGCAGCGGCCGCCGCGCGCGCCGCCGCCGGTGCGGCCCGCGCTTGCGCCGCCGGGCCACCAGACCCGCTCCCTGCAGCGCCTGCTTCACCCAGGTATAGCTCAGCCGGATGCCGTGCTCCTCCCCCAGCTTCTCGTGAAAGTGCCGCACGTTGAAATCCCCGTAGCGCTCCTGGTACAGCCGCAGCACCCCCTCGCAGACCTTCAGCGGAACCCGCTTGGGGCTCGGGCGGCCTTTGCGCCGATCGGCTAGGCCGTCATAGCCGTGCTGCTCCAGTCGCTCTCGCCACCGCCGCATCGTCCGGTCCGTCACCCCGATGATCTCCGCCGCATCCCACCAGGTGATCCTTTTCGCCATCGCCTTCAACAGCACATCCTGTAGTTTCATCATCCGCTCCACTTCGGCGCCTGGGTACTGTTGGGTTCCGTTCACCCATCCAGCCTCTCAGTTCCCCAGTCTCAAAGCGGACAGATCGTGTGTGAATTCCACCGGACAGATCACATGCTAACAACACGCCGTGATTTGGGGTTGACGCCTCCTCGACATCGTGTCATACTCCTTTCAAGCAACGGTAGAGTTGGGTGGCGTGGGTTGGAAAAAACCACACCCGGGCGTGAAACAGCCGCTCTTAGGTCGTTCCGCAGCACCATTTGGCCTTTCGGGGAGAGGGGCTGCACCGCAACAGGAGTCGCTGCTGCCGACTGGGCTACCGTCAGAAGAGCCCGGTTGCTGGCCCTGCCTTATCGCCCCGTGGTCAGCAAGCTCAACCCGTATTAGCCGGGTGCGCGTCGGCGTGCAAAGAGCCGGCAATTGCCCGGCGTGAGTGAAGACGATCTGGGCCAGGTTTTCGTGGCGCATGAGGGAGCGGTCACGGATGCCTTGATTTGGCACACAGGAGGTGCGAAGTGAATCGACAAGCTTGCTTGTGGCGAATTGTGATTGCGTGCCTCTGTCTGGCTTTGGCTGGATGTGACTCCATCGACCGCGCGATTTCCGCGCTCGACCAGCAGTCCAGCGATTGGCAGGTCACGCTTAAGGAACTGGAAAGCCGGCTCGTACGCGAAGGTAAGGCCGCCCTGGCGAATGAGGTCACGCAACTCATGCAGCGCGGGATCGCGACGGGCGGCATTGAGTTCCGGTGCAACGCGGATTTCGTCGGACAACGGATGAAGCAGGCCCTGCAAAGGATTCAGGCGCGTATCAAGGGGAGACCGGCGCCGCCTCTTGAGCCGGGGTTTTGTGTTGTTTCCCCCACCGCCGTGGACATGGCGCATCGACCACAGCAGGTCGAGTACTCCGGCTACGATCTGGATGTTCAAGACCAGGGCGGGGTGCAGGCGTTTCTCACCTATGACGGCGGTGAGATTCCCCTTGCCCGTTGGGCCCAGAGACCGACTCACTACCTTATGACGGTGGTGGTTGCTCCGACCAGTGATGTTCCTCTGTGCAACAAGGAGAACCGGCGAATTGTGCTGCGTTGGGGCAGCCATGAGATGAGTAGCGTGGCGGTGGTAAAGGCGGCATGTGAGCAGATTGACCCCGACCGAGCGCGAACCTATTTGAACCGAGAAGAGAGCCTGGCCAATCCCTGGATTCTTGGAGGAATTCGAGAGGACCATGAGTACGGCGGCACGTGTTCGGCTGGCTACCTTCGCTTCGAGCTGCGAGTCACCAAGCTGGGCGGCGACGGTCATTGCGAAGGCTGGTGGAAAGACGCGAACAATGTAGCGGACTGCCGGGGTGTCGTCCACTATGGGGCAGACAATTCAATCCGCTGCCGCGTGATCATCGGGGAGGTTCCCAGGCCCGCACCGTGCACCTGTTGGTGATTGCCGAGACGGGCGCACTCCGTTCCGCTGTGGGTGGAGGGTCGAAACAGGAGGACCCCATAGGTGTGGACGGTCTCGCTCGTGGTTCTGGGCACGGCTCTGTCGCGCATCGTCTCCAGTGCCAGATGTAGTGTGCGTCGTTCCGGGCCGGTGGAGCTGCACTATGCGTTCACCATTATCAGCGTGACGGTCTAGAAGTTTGTCCGGTAGATTCCGGAGTTGTTATGGTCAACACTGTCCTGCTCGAGCTCACGCCGCGTTTCTCCGACCCGGTCTGGCGGGTGATCTGGGGGGGATCGGTGGGCACCAGCGCCTTCTCGGTTCTGGTGGACGCCGCGACCGGAGACTACCGGCAGACGCTGCGGTAGCAGGTTGCTGAAAAAGTGCCTTACATGCCCTTGGGGGAGCACAGGCTGAAGCCCGATGGCATTTAGTTTTCCCACCACCGCACACACCGGGCTCCGTAGGGCGGGTCCCCTGACCCGCGGCCGGCCCCCAGGCCGGCCATTCTGCGGGGGCCCAGGAAGCCCACCTGGGGGTGGGCTTGCGGTCCAGGGGGACCGCCCCACAAAAACTAGACCGAAGTTCCACCCCGCGGCAGGCAGTCCTGCGTTGATTTGACTGGACTT
>CAYGVJ010000024.1:0-45650 GCA_964353255.1 uncultured Solibacteraceae bacterium
CAAGTCCAGTCAAATCAACGCAGGACTGCCTGCCGCGGGGTGGAACTTCGGGTTAGCGCTACCAGCCGGTTGCGATCAATCCTTCGGCGCCTTCCCGCGCCGCGACTCCTCAAGCTCCTTGGCCCGCCGGCCCTGCGCCGGAATAGGCGGTACGCCGTGCCGGTTTCGGATCTTGTCCGGAGTGGACGGCGTGGGCTGACAGGCCATGGGCCTGTCCTACTGGACATTGACCGTGACCGTGTTGGCCGTCTTCCCCTCGACCATCAGCACAACGTTCACCTCGCCGCGGCCGGCCAGGCTGCGCGGGAGCCGCACGTTGACCTGGTCCAGCCCCGCGAACTCCCCCTGCGAGCCGGCGTAAAGCACCTCGGCGCTCACCCCTCCGATGGTGGCCGTGACCTGGGAAAGCGCGCTGCGGCCGCGAATGCCGGTGCCGTACAGCAGGAGAATCACCTGATCGGTCTCGCCGCCCACGTCGATGGGTAGCGAGACGCAACTGCCGCGGGTCGCGCCGCACTGGAAGGTGAGCTGGGAAGTCTGCGCGCCACTCGCCGCCACCTTCAGCGCCACGGCCGCGGCGACTCCCCGCCCGTCGGCGTTGGCCGAGAACAAACCGGGCGCCACACGTTGGATCTCGACGGCGCCGGTGCTTACCCCCTTATCGTCGATCGTGGCCACGACCGGGGTAGCTCCGTCGGGAAGCGACGGGACGACGAAGTTAATCTGGCCGGGTGAGACGAACAGAAGGGGCGAGGTGATGAAGCTCTTGTCGGGCTTCTGAAAGACCAGCCTGGTGCCGGCCAGGACTCCCGGCAAGGGAAGGGCGGTGGCCACAGCGGTCTCCCGGGCCAGCCCCTGGCCGAAGGCCGCGGCGAGTGATCCGGGGGCCAGGGGCGCGCCCCCGATGTAGCTCGCCGCCGAGACCAAGGCCAACCCTGCCGCACCGCCCGCCTGCTGGACGGTCGCGGTCTGGCTACCCACGCGGATCTCCGCGGTGCGGGAGGTCTGGTCGCGGTTGGTCTCCGCGGCGTAGGTGATCACGGCGTTGCCGGTCCCCGAGGTGGCCGAAGTAATCCTCAGCCAGGCAGCGCTGCTGGAAGCGGTCCAGCGGCAGTCGGAGACCAGCAGAATCAGCACGAGCGAGCCGGTGCCACCTGAACTCGACACCGAGTTTGTAGACGGCGCCAGAGTCACGTTGCAGGGGGCCCCGGCCTGGCTGACCGTGACCGCCTGCCCGGCGACGCGAACCGTGTTCGTCCGGGACTGCGAGCTCGAGTTGGGCGCCACCCAGAGGTTCAGCGTGCCGCTTCCAAGGGCCCTGGGGACTGGAATCACTTCCACCCAAGCCGCTTCAGCCGTGGCAGACCAGGCGCAGCCGGAACCCGTGCTCACGCTCACGGTCGCCGAGCCGCCGTAAGAACCGATGGAAAGGCTCGCGGGAGAAAGCGTGGGTGTGCAACCGGAGGGCGGCGTGGTGACCGTGAAGACGGCCGTCGAATCAGCGAAGCCCGGGTTGGAAACGCTGATGGTCGCCCGGCCCGCCGCGGAGAGGTCCGCGGCACTTAGTTGAATCTGGATCTCGCGGGAAGTCATCGCATGGAAGGGACGCAAAACGCCGTTCCAGCGCACCTGGGTCAGGCCTTCGTAGAACCCGCTCCCGGTCACGTTCAGCGGAAAAGGACCTGTGCCAGCCACCACGCTCGCCGGGACGAGGGCGCCGATGGCGGCCGAGCCGGGCGGAGCGAAGTGGGCCACCGCCACGCGCTCGTCGTCCATCACCACGGACTGAGGGTTGGCGGTCCCGGTGGTGTCGCCGGTCCAGAAGCCAAACGAGGCCACGGGCTGGGCGGTGAGCTGCACGGTAGTGCCGGCGTCGTAGTAACCGTCCGCGCTCGAAGGCGACGCACCGACGGATCCAGTTCCCTCAACGCTGGTCGTCAGCCGGTACCGGGTCTTGAAGTTGGCGACGTAGGTGGCGCTGCCCTCGGGAGCGACGAGGCTTTGGCTGGCCGTTCCCCCGTTGCTCCAGTCGGAAAACACGTAGCGGATCACACCCTCTTCCCGGTCCGCGGCTGCCAGCGTGTGGCTGCTGCCGGCGGTCCAGACGTAGTTCCCTGGAGTCCAGGTGGTGACCCCGTCCACAACTACTCGCAGACCCGGCGGCGAGGTGTTGATCGTCACCATCTGCCGGTCGGTGAAGGTCGGATAGATGCTGCTGATGCCGCCCCGGGCCACGTCAACCGGGAAAGTGATCGGATTCCTCCCTGCCAGGTCAGTCCAGTTCCAGGTCTGGAAGGCCTGGCCGGGCGCAGGCGTGGCATTCAAGGTAATCTCGGAGTCGCAGGTGTAATAGTTGTCGGGGGAGAGGGGAGAGACCGTGTAGGAACCGGCCCGGGGGTTGAAGCCGGAAGCGAACTCCACTTTGCACTGGCGAACCATGTGGGCCACATAGGTGGTGGAAGAGACGACGGTGGTCTGGGTCTGCGGCCCGTCGTTGCCCCAGCGTCCGAAGACGTAGCGGGTGTCGCCTGTGCCCTGGGGAGAGGGGACGCTGAGCGTGTGGGACGTCCCCAACGCCCAGACGAAGGTCTGGGGCGAAGTCAGAGTCTGTCCGTCCACCACGATCTGGAGGCCGGCCGGGTTGGTGGTGACGGTCACCGAGGGAGGCGGGCTGCCGTACAAGCGGCGCACGGCGTCGATATCCCCGGGCGACAGGCGCAGCCCGCGCGCGCTCAAGCCTGGGGGAAGGGTGCGCATCGCCGGCTTTCCGTTGCGCGAGTGGCCATAGAGGCCATATTGCATGAGGGAGGAGTAGTCGTAGGGTCCGTCGTCGGCGCTGGCCAGGATGGCGGCGCCGAAATTGGAGACCTGGCTTTTCTCGATGTTCTCAAACAGGAGTTCGACGTAGCGGTCCCGGTCCTGCCGCTGTTGCTCGTGCCATAACCCGGCGGTGTGGCCGATCTCGTGGATGACCGCGTCAACGGTGCAGGAGGCCCCCAGGGACATCAGGCTCGCGCCCAGCCCGCGGCCGATCCAGGCAAAGCAGCCCGAATCCTCGGCGGGTTGGCGCACCGACACGTAGCTGGTCTCCGAAGTGCGGGGCACAAAGCGGAGAGGAGTGGCGGCCTGCCAGTACGCCACAGCCTCCTGAAAATGGTCGCGGATGGCGGCAGAAAGTCCGGGGTCCAGGTAGTAGGTGACGATGCCATTGGGCCACAGCCCGGCGGGGTCGACCACCACCGCGGCTTCGCGGCGGCCGCTCGCTTGCTTGCGCCTCTCGATCTCCTCGACGGCGCCGAGGATGATGTCTCCGAAAGCGACCGCAAAGCCATCGACGACGCGATAGGTTACCAATCGGCCGTCGATCTCAACAGTGCCGACGATGGTGGCCGCCGGACCTGTTGGCTGGCCGACGGGTTTCTCCGCGGCCAGGCAAGTCACCGCGGCAATCGCGAGGAGAAAGCGGGAGAGTAGCACTGGCCTTGCCTCCTGTCACACCCAGGTTAACGCCTATTAGGGCTGCCGGGGCTAGTGCCTGAAATGCCGCACGCCGGTGAAGACCATGGCCAGGCCGAGCTGGTCGGCGGCGGCGATGACCTCCTCGTCGCGCACCGAGCCGCCGGGCTGGATGATGGCGGTGACGCCGCGCTTGGCCGCTTCTTCGACGCCGTCCGGGAAGGGAAAGAAAGCGTCAGAGGCCAGCACCGTGCCCTGGAGCGGCAGGACGGCCTTCATGGCGCCTATGCGCACCGAATCCACGCGGCTCATCTGCCCGGCGCCCACGCCCACGGTCTGGCCCAGGTGGGCGTAGACGATGGCGTTGGACTTGACGTGTTTGACCACCTTCCAGGCGAACTCTAGCGCGGCCCACTCTTCCAGCGTGGGGGCCCGCGTGGTCTTGACCAGGGTCTGGTGGCGGTCGAAGGGTTGAAGATCGGGGGTCTGAACCAGCACGCCGCCGCTGATGGACTTGATGAGCAAGTCGTCGGGGGCGGGGTTGGTGACTTTCAGCAGGCGGAGATTCCTCCGGGCGGTGAGGATCGCGAGCGCTTCCGGCGAGTAGTCCGGCGCGGCGATGGCCTCGATGAAAGTCTTGGCAATCTCCGCCGCGGTCTCTTCATCTACGGGCCGGTTGAAGGCCAGCACGCCTCCGTAGGCCGAAACCGGATCGCACTGAAATGCTTTGCGGTAGCTCTCGGCCAGGCTGGGCTGCTCGGCGCAGCCGCAGGGGTTGGTGTGCTTGATGATGGCCGCGGCGGGCCGCTCGAACTCGGTCACAAGCTGCCAGGCGGCATCGAGGTCAACCAGGTTGTTGTAGGAGAGTTCCCTGCCGTGCAACTGCTGGGCGCCGGCGATGCCGCGTTCGAGATTGGAATATAGCGCCGCGGCCTGGTGGGGATTCTCGCCGTAGCGCAGCCTGAGGGCCTGTTCGAGGCGCACGTCCAGCACGGCGGGCAAAGTGGCGTGGCGCTCGATGGCGCGGCCCTCGCGCAGCTCGATGCGGGCCAGCCGGACGCTGATGGCGCGGTCGTACGCCGCGGTGAGCGAAAAAGCCTTCTGCGCCAGGCGCCAGCGGGTCTCGAGCGACAGCCCGCCGCCCGTCTGCTTCATTTCCTCGATCACCGCCGGGTAGTAGGTGGGGGAGACGACCACCGCCACGTCCGGATAGTTCTTGGCCGCGGCGCGAATCAGGGTAGGCCCGCCGATGTCGATGTGCTCGATGAGTTCTGCAAGCGTGACGTCCGGGCGCGCGGCGACTTTCTCGAAGGCATAGAGGTTCACCACCACCATGTCAATGCCAGCGATGCCGTGTCGGGTGAGGGCCTGGCAATGGGCCGGGTTGGCGCGGATAGCCAGGATGCCGCCCAGGATGTTGGGGTGGATGGTCTTCACCCGCCCATCCAGCATTTCCGGGAAATGCGTAACCTCGGAGACATCGCGCACCGCCACTCCGGCCTCCCGCAGCAGGCGCGCCGTGCCGCCGGTGGAGATGATCTCGACGTTGAATTGGGCCAGTTGTGTGGCGAAGTCAACGAGGCCGGATTTGTCCGTGACGCTGATGAGAGCGCGTTGGATCTTGGGCATGGCTTTTCATTGTGCCACAGAGGGCGGCGAAGGGACGCGGAGGCCGGCCGCGACGAGCGAGTTTACCGGCGCCGAAATAAGGGTCTTACGGAACTGACAGACCCTGGGCCTGCGGCGGGAGCTACAGCCCCTTCGCCGCCAGGAACTTGATCAGGTCCACGCAGCGGCAGGAGTAGCCCCACTCGTTGTCGTACCAGGCGATGACTTTCACCAGGTTGCCGCCCACAACCTTGGTGAGGGTGGCGTCCACGATCGCGCTCGCGGGGTTGCGCATCATGTCGGTGGAGACCACCGGGTCCTCGGTGTAAGCCAGGATGCCCTTCAGCCGCCCTTCGGCGGCGGCCTTCAGCGCGGCGTTGACCTCCTCGGCGGTAACTGCGCGCTGCATTACGACCACCAGATCCACCACCGAGACGTTGGGCGTGGGCACGCGAATGGCGAAGCCGTCCATCTTGCCCTTCAACTCGGGCACGACCAAGCCGATGGCCTTGGCGGCGCCGGTCTTGGTGGGAATCATGTTGAGGGCGGCGGCGCGGGCCCGGCGGAGGTCCTTGTGGGGGAAGTCCAGCACGACTTGGTCGTTGGTGTAGCTGTGGATGGTGGTCATGACGCCCTTCTCGATGCCGAAAACGTCGTGGAGCACCTTGACGACGGGCGCCAGACAATTGGTGGTGCAGGAGGCGTTGGAAATGATCTTGTGACGGGCCGGGTCATAGGCCGCGTCGTTGACGCCCAGCACCAGGGTGATGTCCTCGTTGGTGGCGGGAGCCGAGATGATGACCTTTTTCACCGGCCCGCGCAGGTGCTTGCCGGCGCCCGCGGCGTCGGTGAATTTGCCGGTGGACTCGATAACAATCTCCGCACCCAGCAACTCCCAGGGCAGTTCGGCCGGGTCCTTGATGGCGTAGACCTTGATGCGACGGCTGCCCGCAACGATGGTGTCGCCTTCCACCTCGACCTCAACCGCCAGCGGCCCCAGCACCGAGTCGTACTTGAGCAGGTGCGCCAGGGTCTTGGTGTCGGTCAGGTCGTTCGCCGCCACGAAGTCGATGGCGGGGTCATCGAGCGCGGCGCGCACGATGTTGCGGCCGATGCGGCCAAACCCGTTGATACCAACTTTGATAGCCATGCAGATTATCTCCTCACGAAGCGGGGTGTGCTTAACACTTCATGATAACAGGGGGGGCCATGACAGGCAGTAAGGCGTTCACCTGGGTACCGGCAGCTTGGGCGCCTCAGTGCCTAGGCCGGCGTAGGTCTCCTTCACCCGGATGACCTTGCTGTCTTTGAAGGTCACGAAGATGATGCGCCCGGGCGGGTGGCCGTAGATCCAGTCCTCAGTCTCCTCGCCGTCCTCGGTCTGGCGCACCTTGCGGACGGGCTTGCCCAGGGCGAGCAGGACCTGGTCGCGGTCCATGCCCTCGACGGCCCGCTTCTCCTTGACCGCAGCCTGGATGGGCGGCGGCAGGCTCTCGACGTAGCTCTGAGCGGCGGAGCGCTTCTCAAAACCGAGCACGGCGGCGAGCATCTTCTTGACGTCCTCGGGGGTCAAGGGAGGCAGGGGTCTATGAAAGAGCAGGGTGATCGAGGTGCCGCCGGGAGCGTTGGACCGACTCCGGCCTATGGGCGTGGTGCGGGAACCCGTGCCTACCTCGACACGCTCGTACCACTTGCGCCCGCCCTTGAAGCCGCTGTTGATCTCCAGGAGGATATGGTCTTTTTCGATGCCCACCTTGGTGACCTGCACGAGATCGCCGACCCGGGCGGCGGGCCCGAATTCCCTGCCCACCTGCTCCCACTGCTTCTTGTCGTAGGCCCCCGCGCTTTCGAAGGCCAGCGCTTTCTTGGAGCGGGGCAGAAAAGCTTTGGCGGTGGCATACTCGGCCGTCAATCCGCGAATGAGGAGGAGGCGTTGCTCGGCGGTGAGTCCGGGGCTTTCCGAGGAAGACGGCCCAGCGGCCAGCAGCGCCAACAGCAGTGTGCAGCCCGACACTCAAGCCTCCCCGCGGGCGCGCAGCAGAAGGGCTTGCTGGCGCCGCACGGGCGCCTTCCAGAGACCCAAGAACAAGACCACCAGGACGATCGACGTCAGCAAGCCGCCCTCCGGGCCGTAGTCACCGCCGGTCCAGACCTCCGGCAGCTTCCAGCGCATAGCGTAGCCCGTCAGCTTCATTGTAAACCCGCTCAGATTGACGCCGAACAGCGGCAGGGTCCAGTTCCAGCCCGCGTGCAGCCCGATCGGCAGCCACAGGTCGCCGCTGCGCCAAAAGGCGTAGCCCAGCAGCATGCCCCAGCCGGCGGTGTTGGCCAGGGCCAGGGGCGCAACGTGCAGATTGGAGGAGTGTGCCCAGGCGAACACCACGCTCACGGGGAGAATGGTGCCCCAAGGGCCCACCGCGGCCAGCACCACCTGGAACCCGTAGCCGTGGAAAAGCATCTCTTCGCCGGCGGCGCCGAACAGCAGCAGGACCAACACAAAAGCGAGGTTTTCGCCGCCCGTGGGAACGCTCGCCAGCTCCGCCCCTCCCGCCAGCAAGGGAGGCCCCAAGACCAGCACGGCGCCGCCGACGCCGCCGCCCAAACCCAGCCACAGGTTGCGCCGACCGCGGGGATTCCAGGCAAAGCCCACGTCGGCCAGGGCCGCGCGCTCATAAACGCGCATGGCCAGCGCGTTGGCCACGGCGCCAGCCAGGAACACGCTGATGGCGCTCGCCAGCAGGTACCAGCCGCTGCCGCCGATCCACAGCAAAGCCTGGGCAAACAGCACCAGCCCGACCAGCGCCAGGAAGACAAAGAAGCCCACCTTCAAGGTCAGCGTGACGAACTTTGCGGGCGGCTTCCACATAAGCGCTGCCTAGACCACCCGGACCCGCACGCCGCGGGGCGCCACGCGCGCCGGGAGCACGGCCGCTCCTTCGCGTTCGATGGCCGCCGCCACGCGCTCCTGGGCCCCGCGCTCGACCAGAAAAAAGACGCACCCGCCGCCGCCGGCGCCGCAGACCTTGGCGCCGGTGGCTCCGACGCGCCGGCTGACCTGGACCAGCCGGTCGATCAGCGGCGTGGAAATGCCCGGCGCGTTCTTCCGGCGGTGCCTCCACTCCTGGCGCAGCAGGCGCCCCGCTTCCGTCCAGTCGCTCCTCTCCAGCGCGGCGCGCATGGCCTGGGCGATGGAGGCAATCTCGTCGAAGTTGCGGTGGACTTTGCGGCTGCCGTCGATATGCGCCTTGACAACCTCCCAGTTGTTGATGCCGGACTGGCGCGGCACGCCGGTGTAGGCCAGCACGATGCGCTGGTTGAAGTCCTCCACGTCCACCGGGATGGGTTTGCGCACAATGCCGGCCACGCCCAGCTCGACCGCGCTCACCCCGCCATACATGGCCGGGTAGTAGTCCTGGCATCCGGTGGGGACCCGGATGATCTGGGCTTCGAGGTTCTGCGACACTTCGCGGAGTCGCTCCAGGCTGTAGCCGGCGCGGGTGAGGCGGTTGAGCACGGTGACAATGGCGATGATCAGGGCCGAGGAGCCGGCAATGCCCGCGCCGGCCGGGGCCTGGGAGTCGGTGCTGAGCTCCAAGCCGGTCTGCGGGGCGAAAAAGCGGACCAGATACGCCAGCAAGGGCAGCCTGTAGGCGCGAGCAGCCCTCAGGGCTTCGAGCGAGTCGAAGGTCTCTTCGCCGGCCAGGTCCCGCGAGCGAAGCAGGATGCTGGCGTCGTCGCGGGTCTGGAGCACGCAACTGGCGTAACGGTCAACGGCAAAGTTTACCGTCACGGCGCCGGAGTGGTAGAGATAGAGCGGCCAGATGTCGATTGTTCCGCCGGCCAGATCCACCCGGCAAGGGGCTTGGGCAGTGAGTCTCATGGAGTCCTCCGGGAGGCGCCCGAGAGCCAACAGTCACTATATCTCGAAGCCGGGGGTTGTAGAATGGGCTGAACCCAACGACAGCAGAATGGAGGAAGCAAAGATGAAGTGGAGACGACGGACAGTCATGATGTTGGCGCCGTTGGCGGCAGTGGTGGCTTTGGGGTTTCAGGTCGCGCCCAAGCCCGCCACGCCGGAGAGCGCCCTGATGGAGGGTTTCAAGCAGACCACCGTGGCCTCGGTGGCCGACGCGGTGGACCAGGTGGTGGGCAAGCGGGGTTACATGTCACACGACATGCAGCCGCGGATTTCGGGCGCCTTCGTCGGGCGGGCCGTGACGGCGTTGCTGAAGCCGGCGCCGCCCGAGAAGGCTACGGCGCAGCTCAGCGCCCGGCACTCGATCGAAATGATCGACAACGCCAAGCCGGGCGAAGTGGGCGTGATCGTCATCGAGGGGAGCCTGGATGTGGCGGCCCTGGGCGGGCTGATGGCCACGACGGCCAAAGCGCGCCAGATGGCCGGTATGGTGCTGGACGGCAGCGTGCGGGACGTGGGGGAGATCCGCGCGCTGGGCCTGCCGGTGTATGCCCGTGGGGTTGTCCCCTCCAGCAGCGTGGGGCGGTACGCCAGCGTGGCCCGGCAGGTCACGGTCAACTGCGGCGGGGTCACCGTACGGCCGGGGGACATCCTCGTAGCGGGGGAGGACGGAGTAGTGGTCGTCCCCCAGGAGCGGGCCGGGGAGGTGCTCAAGCGGGCCCAGGAAATCGACGCCCGGGAAGCCCAGATGGTCCCCCTGATCCGGCAATACAAGTCGCTACGTAAAGTCGTAGAAATGTTTAATCGCATCTAGAGGCCGGAAAACGTAAACTTCTCGCCTTGGGTGGTCGATAAACAGGACGTATGCTGGAGAGGCGATTGGAGCCCCGGTTGCTCTGTGCCGATCTGATCAATGTCCATTGGAAGGACAAGAGTGGGCGGCCCCGGAAAGCTCTGGCCAACCTGGAGGACATATCCCTTTCCGGGATGTGCCTGCAACTGGACACACCCGTGCCCCGCGAGACCCTGTTGCGGATCCTCCACCCCAAGAGCCGCTTTGAGGGCCGGGTCCGCTACTGCGTTTACCGGGATATTGGGTACTTTTTGGGGGTCCAATTCGAGCCAGGGTTCCGCTGGTCCCAGCGGCGGTTCCGGCCCAAGCATCTGCTGGATCCGCGGGACCTGTTGGCCGCCAGCCTCAAGCGACCCGAGAAACGGCGAACCTCCCACCCGCCGACTCAGTAACCACAGAGCCAGCGCGCCTTCTCGACCACCCGCGGGGCACTAGGCAGGAAGGCTGCTTCCAGAGGCGGGCTGTAGGGGACCGGGGTGTCCGGGGCGGCGATTCGCACCACCGGGGCATCCAGCGAGTCGAAGGCTCGCTCGGCGATGCGGGCTGCTATCTCGGCCCCCACTCCGCCGGTCAGAGTAGCCTCGTGCAGCACGATCACCCGGGAGGTTTTGCGCACGCTGGTCAGGATGGCGGCCTCGTCCAGGGGCGCCAGGGTGCGCAGGTCGATGATCTCGACCGAGATGCCCTCCTTGTCCAGGGTCTCGGCCGCCTCCAGAGCCACGTAGACCATTGCGGCGTAGGTCACGATGGTCACATCGCTTCCAGCGCGCACCACGGCCGCCTGGCCGAGAGGCACGGTGTAATCGCCGGCCGGTATCTCCTCCTTGATGCGGCGGTAGAGGGCCTTGTGCTCGAAGAACAGAACCGGGTCGTTGTCGCGGATGGCGGACTTGATCAGGCCCTTGGCGTCATAGGCGGTGGCAGGGGCAACTACCTTGAGACCCGGAACATGGACAAACCAGGCCTCCGGGTTCTGGGAATGGAACGGGCCGGCGTGAACGCCGCCGCCGGAGGGTCCGCGGATGACGATAGGCACGGCGGCGCCCCAGCGATAGCGGCACTTGGCGGCGAAATTCACCACCTGGTCGAAGGCGCAGGTGATGAAATCGGCGTACTGCATCTCGGCCACCGGGCGCAGGCCCAGAAGGCCGGCGCCAATGGCGGCGCCCACGATGGCCGCTTCGCTGAGTGGGGTATCAATGACGCGTCGCTCGCCGAAGTGCTCCAGCATTCCGGCAGTGACCTTGAATGCGCCGCCGTAGACTCCGATGTCTTCACCGAGGAGGAAGACCGAGGGGTCACGCTCCATCTCTTCCCAGAGCCCCTGGCGGATGGCCTCCAAGTACGTGGTCGGCACGGGTCAGGGGCCTCCCGCCTGCGGGGGCGATTCGTAGACGTCATCGAGCAACTCGGCAGGGTCAGGGAAAGGACTTTGCTCGGCCCACTCCACGGCCGCGTCCACCTCCTGGCGGATGGACGCGGAGGTCTGGGCCAGCTCGGCCGGCTCGGCCCAGCCGCTCTCCAGCATGCGCTCCTCGAGCAGCTTGATGGGATCCCGAGCGGCCCACTCCTCCCAGAGGTGCTTGGGGACATAGTCGGCGGCGTCGTGGGCGGAGTGGCCGGTCATGCGGAAGGTCTTGTACTCGATGAGGTAGGGGCCAAGGCCGGCGCGGGCATGCCGGGCCGCGCGCTGGGCGGCATGGTGGACGGCGAAGACGTCGTTGCCGTCCACAATCTCGGCCGGGATGGCGTAGGCCGGGCCGCGATCGGCGATGTTGGCGCAAGCCATCTGCTTATCGAGCGGCGTGGAGAAGGCGTACTGATTGTTATTGCAGATCAGGACCAGGGGTAGGCGCTGGACGGCGGCCAGGTTCACGCCCTCGTGCCAGTCGCCTCGACTGGTGGCTCCGTCCCCGAAGAAAACAAAGGCGATATTGGGCGAACTCCGGTACTTGAGGGCCAGGGCGGCGCCGGCGGCGACCGGCAGGACCGCTCCAATCGAGCTGACGATGGCGACGATCTTCAGCCGGATGTCGCCCAGGTGCACGTTGCCGTCTTTGCCACGCGTCAAGCCGCCCACGCGCCCCATGTACTGGGCGATGATCTGGCGGGGCTGGATGCCGCGAATGAAGTACAGCGCCATGTCACGGTGGCAGGGGAACAGGACGTCATCGGGCTCGGCGACCAAGCCGGCGCCCACGCAAATGGCTTCTTGCCCCCGGGCCACCCACACTCCGCCCGCGATCTTGCCCTGACGGTAGAGTTTGCGTTCGAGGCGGTCCTCGACCTCCCGCATCAGCCGCAAGTAGTAGTGGAACTGCCGGGCCAGCCCAGCGTCGGGATCCGATGATTCTGCCAACGCCCCGCTGGCCCGTCCTAGGGCCAGGGGTTCAACGGCTGCCATGGCGCGCTCCGGACGGGTGAAGAAAACCCGAAGTTGGTAGTATACGCCATCCCGAAGCGAAGCCAAAGCAAAATCGGCAGGCTGGGCGGCCGCAGGGTCTGTCTAATGGGGGAGCCGCCTATGTCCGATAAGGCAGGGCAGAGGAGTGGTCTACGCGCCCATGAAAATCAACGACGTATACGCTGCCGCAAACGCCGCCAGCAACCAGCCGGCGGCCGCCCAGACCGGCAAGCCGTCAAAAGTTGAGGCAGTACCTGCCGGGGAGGCCAAGACCGACCGGGCGGCACCGGAGGCCAAAGTGGCCGACCGGGTGCAATTGTCGGGACTGTCGGAGAAGCTGACCAGAACACTGGGGGTAGAGTCAGCGGCGAGTGCCAGCCGGCTGGAACGACTGGAGGCCGAGGTCAGGGCGGGGCGATACAGCGTGGATCCTCTGGCGGTGAGCCAGCGCCTGGTGGATGAGGCTCTGGGAGGCGGGTGATGCCGAGCCGGGACTTGGGGGCGCCCCTCATTCGGACCGGGACCGGCATCCTGGAGGCGCAAAAGCACTTGTTGAAGCCGACTGCGGAAGCGGTCGAGCAGGCTGGCAGCGCCCTCGAGCGGGCCATCGACGAGCTGGAGACGCTGGGGCAACGCCTGAGGAGCGGTGAGCCGGTGGCGGAAGTTGACCAGCGGGAGATCCGCCACCGGCTGGGGGCGTTGAAGGGCGAGGCGAGGCGGCTCAGGGCGCTGCTGGAGGGCGCGGCCGCGCTGCGGCTGGGTTGGGCGCGGGTCCTGTACAGCGCGGCCTGCGGGTACACGGCCCAGGGCCAGCCGCGCACTCCGGATGTGGCAAGGAGGGTATCGCTGGAAGCGTAGCCAAGGCGAGCGTAGGGCCATGGGACTGTTCGGAACGCTGCTTTCGGCAAGCGGGGCATTGCAGGCCTTCCAGAAGGCTCTGGAAGTCGCCCAGAACAACGTAGGCAACGTATCGACTCCCGGCTTTGCCAAGCAGCGGCTGATTCTGGAGGCCATGCCCTTCCAGGCCGAGGCGGGCCTGCCGGGGGGAGTCACATACGGGGGAGTGCACGACTTCAGGGACCGATACGCCGAGCAGGCGGTGCAACGCCGGCAGGAGGACTACGGTCGGTCGGACCAGCGAGTGGCGGACCTGACCCGCCTGGAGCCGTACTTCGACGTGACTGGGGGCCAGGGGTTTCCGGGGGCCCTGGACGGGTTCTACAAGAGCATCTCCGGCTGGAGCGTGATGCCTAACAACCAGGTGGCCAGGGAGGCGGTGATCGAGCAGGCCACCTCCTTGGCGGCGCGCATGGTGGACACCGCCAACGGAGTGCTGAACACGCGAGCCGCAGCCGACCAGGAGATCCGAAACACAGTGGACACCATCAATCACCTGACCGACATCCTCAGGGATCTGAACGCGCAACTGCGCCAGGACTTCCGGCAGGCCGAAGACCCCGCCTTTGGCGCCCGGCTGAACAGCACGCTGGAGGAGTTGGCCGAGTACGTCGAGTTCACCACCCTCAAACAAGCTGACGGCACGACTACGGTGCTGCTCGGGGGCCAGACTTCGCTGGTGCTGGGCGATCGCCAGTACGAGATTCACGCGGACTTTTCCAGCGACCAGGCCCGCATTACGGACGCCGCGGATCGAGACATTACCGCGCAGGTGAGCCGTGGGCGGTTGGGCGGCGTGCTGGATGTGCGGAACAACACCCTCCCGGAGTTCCTTGACGGTCTGAACCGGCTGGCGGCCGGCCTGGCCGACCGCGTCAACGCCATCCTGGCCAACGGCGTGGACCTCAACGGCCAGCCGGGCGCGGCTCTGTTTGCCTACGACACGGCAGAAAACGCCGCCAGCACTCTGCGGGTAACCAACATCAGCGCCGAGGAGCTGGCCGGCGCGGCCGCCAGCGCGCCCGGCGGCAACAGCAACGTGCTCGGGCTGATGGACTTGGTCGATTCGCCGCAGATCGACGGGGCATCGTTCACCGCGTATTACGGGGCGCTGGCGCGCAACATGGGCCAGGCGCTGGAGACGGCTCAGGAGGACCTGAAGACCAACGAGCAGCTTCTGCTTCAAGCGCGCACGCTGCGCAACGAAGCCTCGGGCGTGTCGCTGGACGAGGAAGCCGTCCACCTCATCGAGTTCCAGCGCGCCTACCAAGCCTCGGCCAAGCTAATAACGGTGCTGAACGATCTGACCGAGATCACCATCAACTTGTTGCGGTAGGAGCGAGCGGCGATGATTGACGCAATCGAGCCATCGGCGGCCAGGTTCCTGGCGGACCTGGAGCGCATACAGCAGCGGGGCGCGCGCGCCGAGCAGCAGATCAGCTCGGGATTGAGGTTCACAAAACCGTCGGATGACCCCGACCGGGTGCAGGAGCTGCTGGTGACGCGCGCGCACCTGGAGCAGGTGATCCAGGTTCGGACGAACCTGGACCGCGCCAAGGCCGAGACCGACACTGCCGAGCAGGTCCTGAGTGAGGCGATGCAGTCCATGGACCGGGCCGCGGAGATCGGGGTTCAGGGCGCCACTTCGCTGGCCTCTCCGGAGTCGCGCACGACTATCGCGACCGAGGTCCAGTCGATCCTCGAGCACTTGGTGGCGATCTCGCGGACCAACGTGGAGGGCCGCTACCTGTTCAGCGGGGACAACGACCAGGTGGCGCCCTATACGGTCGATCTCGGCCAGCCGAACGGGGTCAGCGCGTACGCGGGCTCGGACGCCACGCGGGAGATAATGCATCCGGCGGGCACGCGTTTCGCGCTGTCCAGAACCGCGCAAGACATCTTTGACAGCAGCGAGGCGGGGAAGAACGTCTTCGCGGCAGTCAACGCCCTGCGCCTGGCGCTGACCAACGGGCCGACGGCGCCGAAGGACGATCCTGACTACGGGACCCAGCTCGCGGCCCAAACCGCGGCCGTGGGCGATGCTCTGCTGGCCGTCCGCAGCGCGCGGGACCACTTGGGCGCCAGGCTGGCTTACGCCGGAGTTGTGCAGAACCGGGTGGAGAACGCGATCCAGTTCGCCAGCAAGCTGGAGCTGCGCCAGCGCATCGCCCTGAGCAACCTTCAGGACGCCGACATCGCCGCCGCGGCGCTGGAGCTGACCCAGGCGCTGACCCACCAGGAGGCGGCGCTTCAGGCGCGCGCCATGCTACCCAAGAGCAGCCTGTTCGACTATTTGGGGTAGGGGCCGCGGCGCCCGCCGCGCAGTTTGACACGCTTTTGCCGGTGCCTCTATCATAGTAGAGTTCACCGGAATTCCACTGCTGTAACCGGACGTGGCACTCGACCGTATTTGTCAATACCCTCATGATCAAGGTTGAAGGTCTGAGCAAGCGCTACGGGCGCACCCTGGCCGTAGACAACATTTCCTTCGAGGTGCAAAAAGGACAGATCGTGGGCTTCCTGGGGCCGAACGGCGCCGGGAAGACCACCACCATGCGGATCCTGACCTGCTTCCTGCCCCCCACTTCCGGGACGGCCACCGTGGCCGGCTACGACGTGCAGGCGCAGCCGCTGGAAGTCAAGAAACGCGTGGGCTACCTGCCGGAGAACCCGCCGCTGTACCCGGAACTGGAGGTCGAGGACTACCTGGCCTTTGTCGGGAAGCTGAAGGGGCTACGGAAGTCGGAGCTGAAGGCCCGCATCGACGAGGCTTGCCAGCGCTGCGCCATCGGCGACGTGCGTAAGACCCTGATCGGCAAGCTCTCCAAGGGCTACCGCCAGCGCGTGGGGCTGGCCCAGGCCATCATCCACAACCCCGAAGTGCTGGTGCTGGACGAGCCGACCTCGGGCCTGGACCCCAAGCAGATCATCGAGACCCGCACCCTGATCCGGAACCTGGCCGGGGACCACACCATTATCTTGAGCACCCACATCCTGCCGGCGGTCGAGCAGACCTGCGAGCAGGTGATCGTCATCGACAGGGGCAAGCTGGTGACGATTGACTCGCTGGAGAACCTGACCCGGCGCTTGCGGGGCGTCGAGGCGGTAGCCATCCAGGTGGAAGGGCGCGACGGGGTGCTGGATCCGGCGCAGGCGCAGCGGCGGCTGGAGCAGATTCCGGGGGTCAGCCGGGTGGTCTTGAAAGAGTCCGACGGCGGGCGCTCGGGATTCGAGGTCGAGAGCCTGCCCGGGCGCACGATCCGCGTGGACCTGGCGCGGGCGGTGGTCGAGGCGGGCTGGGTGCTCGACGAACTGCGCCCCGCGGCCAGGAACCTGGAGGAGGTCTTCCTGGAGCTGACCAAGGCGGAACAGGATACTCGTTCGGGAGGCGACAAGTGAGAAACATCTGGGTCATCTGGCGCAAGGAGTTGAAGATTTACTTTGTCTCGCCCATCGCCTATCACCTGCTGGCGTTCACGGCGGTGGTGTTCGGCTTCTTCTTCACGGTCGCCACGGCCATTTTTGTGAGCCGCGGGATGCAGGCTATGCGCATGGGCCAGGGCATGCCCATGGACGTCAACGAATGGGTGATCCGCCCGCTGCTGATGAACATCAGCGTAATCGGCCTGTTCGTGACGCCCATGATCAGCATGCGGCTGTTCTCGGAGGAAAAGTTCTCCGGCACCATCGAGCTGCTGATGACCTCGCCGGTGCGGGACCTGGAGGTGATCCTGGGCAAATGGCTGGGGGCGCTGACGCTGTACGCCTCGCTGCTGGCGGTCTCGGCCCTCAATCTCGGGTTACTGTTCTTCTACGGCCGGCCGGACTGGCAGCCCATCCTGGTGGGCTACCTGGGCCTGTTGTTGCAGGGCGGCTGCCTGCTGGCCATCGGGGCCTTCATCTCCACCACGACGCGCAACCAGATCGTGGCGGCCCTGATCACCTTTGACCTGTGCCTGCTGCTGTGGGTCCTCGACTGGGTTAGCTCTTACGAAGCCGCCGGCTGGGCGCGGGTGATGGCTTATGTCTCGGTGCTGACGCACTTCGAGCCGTTCTCTAAAGGGGTGCTGGATTCGAAGGACGTTATCTTCTACCTGTCCATGATCTTTCTGGGACTGTTCCTGACTTCGCGGTCCCTGGAGTCTCTTCGCTGGAGGGCATAAATGAAACTGGGATGGCTGAAAGCCCGAAGAACCAAGTACACCGGTTACATTAGCCTTTACATCCTGATCGTGGTGGGGGTGCTGGCGGCCGTCAACTGGCTGGCGCAGAGCTACAACAAGTCCTACGACTCGACTGCTAACAAACGCTTCAGCCTCGCGGACCAGACCGAGAAGGTGGTGCGGAGCCTCAAGCAGGACGTCAAGATCACCTACTACGACGAGACCGCCAGGTTCGACCAGGCCCGCGACCTGCTGGGACGCTACGCCGCGCTCTCGCGCCGCCTCGAAGTGGTCTACGTTGACCCGCTGCGCAAGCCGCAGATCGCCAAGGCGGCCGGCGTGAGCGTGATCCCCTCGACCTACGTCGAGGCGGGCAGCCGCAAGGAGGAAGCCCGCAGCCTGACCGAGACCGAGATCACCAGCGCGCTGATCCGGGCGCTCAAAGGGCAGCGCACCGTGTGCGCGGTCTCGGGCAGCGGCGAGCCGGACCTGGACGACAACGACCCCAACGGCTACAACTTTCTGAAGCAGCTCCTGGAGAAAGACAATTACAAGACCCGCACCATCACGCTGCTGGAGCAGCCCCAGATTCCCGCCGACTGCACCGAGCTGCTGGTGGGCGGACCGAGGAAAGACTACTCCGAGGACGCCGTCAAAGCCATCCAGGGCTACGTGCAAGGCGGCGGGCGGGCCCTGTTCCTGCTGGGACCGCCGCTCAAGCTGGGCCGCGACGTGGTCAGCGAGAACCAGGGGCTGCTGAAGACGCTGGAGGGCTGGGGCGTTACTGTGGCCAAGAACCTGATCCTGGACGCGCGGGGCCAGCGGAGCGGTCTGGGGGCCGACGTGGCGGTAGTCACCGACTACGAATCGCACACCATCGGCCGGGCCATGAAGAAAACCGGGACGGTCTTCCCGTTCTCCCGTTCCCTGGAAGTCAAGTCGGTGGACAAGGCGCAGGTGGAGAAGCTGTTCTCGACGGGCAGCAACAGCTACGCCACGGCCAGCCTGGGGCCGGGGCCCATCCGTGTGGACGCCAACAAGGACAAGAAGGGACCTTTCGCCATCGCCGCCGCCGGAACCTATGACACCGGCAAGGAGAACCTCAAGGGGCGCTTCGTGGTGGTGGGCAGCGCCGACTGGGCCACCAACAACTTCCTCGGCATCCCCTTCTTCGGCAACTCCGACCTGGTGCTTAACATGGCCAACTGGCTCTCGGCCGACGAGGAGCTGATCTCGATCCGGCCCAAGAGCCAGGAGGACCGCCGGCTGACGCTGAATGTCCAGAACATGTGGGTCATCAAGTACCTGAGCGTGTTTCTCATCCCGCTGGCGGCTATCGGGGCGGGCGTAGTGGTGTGGTGGCGGAGGAGATGAGCCATGGGGATGCGCAGGCTGCTGATCGCGGTTGCCCTGCTGGCCGTTCTGGGCGGACTGGTCTACTTCGCGAACAAGGCCAAGAAGGCCGAAGCCGATAAGCCCCTTGCCAGCGTCACCCCGAAGCTGCTGTCCATCCCGGAGGACCAGTTCCAGAAGATCGAGATCCGCAAGCGGGACGCCGAGACCACGGTGCTGGAGCGGGACGCCTCGGGCAAGTGGGAGATCACGGCGCCCAAGAGGCTCCCGGCGGATCAGGACTCCGTCAGCTCGCTGGTCTCGAGTCTCGCCTCGCTGAACTCTGACAAAGTGGTCGAGCAGAAGGTCTCCGAGTGGGCCACCTTCGGCCTGGCTTCCCCGTCTCTCCGGGTGGTTGTCACCAAGCGGGACGGCAAGGCTCACGCGGTCGAGATCGGCGATGAGGCTCCGGCCTCCAGCGGCTACTTCGCGCGCTGGCCGGGCGACGCGCGCCTGCTCACGGTTGCCAGCTACGGCAAGACCGGCATCGACAAGACCTGGAAGGACCTGCGCGACCGGCGCCTGCTGCGCTTCGATTCCGACAAGCTGGTTCGCGTGGCGCTGGCCGCCAAGGGGCAGAACATCGAGTTCGGCAAGAACGCCCAGGGCGAGTGGCGGATCATCGAGCCGGCGCCGTATCGCGCCGACACTAACCAGGTCGAGGAGCTGATCCGGCGGCTGCGGGACGCCAAGATGGACACCTCGGTAACCGACGAGGACGCCAAGAAGGCGGCCGCGGCTTTCGCCAAGGCAGCGCCGGTGGCCACCGCCAAGGTGACCGACTCCAGCGGCGCCCAGCAGCTCCAGGTGCGCCAGGACAAGGACAAGAACTACTACGCCTCCGGTACGGCGGTCGAGGGCGTCCACAAGATCACCAGCGACGTGGGCGACGGCCTGGACAAGGGCCTGGACGACTTCCGCAACAAGAAGCTGTTCGACTTCGGCTGGAACGACCCCAGCAAGATCGACGTCCGCCAGGGCGCCACCCAGACCAGTTACCAGCGCTCGGGCGAGAAATGGATGGTCGGCTCCAAGTACATGGACTCGACCACCATGCAGACCATGATCGACAAGCTGCGGGAGCTGAGCGCCCTCAAGTTCGCCGACAAGGGTTACGCGGCGCCGATGCTGGAGGTCACGGTCACCTCCAGCGACGGCAAGCGCGTCGAGAAGGCGGGCGTCTCGAAGACCGGCAGCAGTTGCTTCGCCAAGCGGGAGAACGAGCCGGCCACCTACGAGCTGGACGGCAAGGCGGTCGAGGAACTCGAGAAGGCGATCGCGGGCGTCAAGGAAGCCGCGCCGCCGAAGAAGTAGGACCGGCCCACGGCCTGTCGCAGGGCCGGCCCGTGGCTTGGCAACGCAAACGAATGCACGGCCTGCTCACAGACCTGTACGAGCTGACCATGGCGGCCGGCTACTTTCAGGCCGGCAAGTCGCGCGAGACGGCCACCTTCGAGCTTTCCATCCGGCGGCTGCCCCAGTTCCGGAACTTCGTGGTCGTGGCCGGCCTGGCCCAGGTGGTCGAATACCTGCAAGGACTGCGATTCACCCCAGAGGAGATCGATTACCTGCGCGGCCTGCCGCAGTTCGCGCGGGCGCCGGAGGGCTTCTTCGAGTCCCTGGGCGAGCTGCGCTTCACCGGGGACCTGTTCGCGGTGCCGGAAGGGACGGCGCTATTCGCCGGCGAGCCGGTGCTGACCGTGCGCGCGCCGCTGATGGAGGCTCAAATCCCCGAGACCTACCTGTTGTCCACCATTTCCTTCCAGACGCTGGTGACCACCAAGGCGGCGCGGATCGTCGAGATGGCGGGCGGGCGCGGCGTGGTCGAGTTCGGCACCAGGCGGGCGCACTCGCCGGAAGCGGGCGTGCTGGCCGGGCGGGCGGCCTATATCGGCGGGTGCCTGGGCACCAGCAATACCTTGGCCGGATTCCGCTACGGCATCCCGGTCTACGGCACAGCAGCGCACTCTTGGGTGCTCGCATTCCCCGACGAGATGCAGTCTTTCCGCGAGCTGCAAAAGCTGCTCGGCCCGGCCGCCGTTTACCTGGTGGACACGTACGACACCCTGGAGGGGGCGCGCCGGGCCGCCTCGCTGGGCCGGCCCCTGTGGGGTGTGAGGTTGGACAGCGGCGATCTGGCGGAACTCTCGCGCGGGGTGCGGGCGATTCTGGACGCCGCCGGGCTGCGCGAAGCCAGGATCATGGCCAGCGGCGACCTGAATGAGTACAAGATCAGCGAGCTGGTGCGCGCCGATGCTCCGATTGACGCTTTCGGCGTGGGCACCGAGCTGGCCACCTCGGCCGACGCGCCCACCCTGGGCGCGGTGTACAAGCTGGTCGAGCTGGAGGTGGAGGGCCGCAAGCGTTACACCGCCAAGTTCAGCGAGGACAAGGTGACCTTGCCGGGGGCCAAGCAGATCTTCCGCTACCCGGATCACGACCTGATCGGGTGCACCTCCGAGGGCCTGAGCGGCGCAGAACCTTTGCTGCGCCCGGTGATCCTCAATGGGACGCTGGCCGAGCCCTTGCCGGATGCGCGGGCGGCGCGTGCCTATGCCGCCGAGTCAGTCAAGCGGCTTCCCGAAGCCTATCGCCGCCTCAAGGACGCCGAGCCTTACCCGGTCCACTACAGCGCCAGGCTGAAGGCGCTGCTCGAAGAGGCGCGCCGGAGGGTGGAATGAGGACCGTTTTCTTCGACATCGACACGCAGATTGACTTTCTGTATCCGGCCGGGGCGCTCTACGTCCCAGGCGCCGAGCGGCTGCTCGGGGCGCTGGAGCGGTTGAACCACTACGCCGCGGCGCACTCGATTCCGGTGGTCTCGACCATGGACGCGCACGCCGAGGATGACCCGGAGTTCGCGCAGTGGCCGGCGCATTGCGTCGCCGGAACGGCCGGCCAGCGCAAGCCCGCGCGCACGCTGCTCGAGAGACGCGCGCTGGTGCCCATCGCCCCGGGCGAGTACCCGATCGAGGGCGCCGAGCAGATCATCCTGGAGAAGCAGGCGCTGGACTTGTTCACCAACCCGAATCTGCCCGGTCTGCTCGAGAAGCTGAATGCCGAGCGCTACGTGGTCTACGGCATGGTCACCGAGTACTGCGTGCGCTGCGCCGCGCTGGGCCTGCTGCGGCTGGGGAAGCAAGTCGAGCTGGTCACCGACGCCATCCAGAGCCTGGATGAGGAAGCCGCGCGCCGGACGCTGGAGGAGTTCGCCGCCGGCGGGGGGCGGCTGACGACAGTGGCGGAGGTGTGCGGGGGGTAGGGGTACCCCGCCGCAGCAATCAGCGTTCGTGAAGCCGGGTCGCATGAAGCTCCCGAACTACGCCATGGCCGCTTTGAAGGCCGATCAGCTCATGGTGCTTTACCGGCGCCCTCGGTCTCTACACCTACTACGAGCGGCTGGCGAGGGGCAATTGACCACTTGCTGGCGGAGAGAGAGGGATTCGAACCCTCGATAGAGTTTCCCCTATACACGCTTTCCAAGCGTGCGCCTTCAACCACTCGGCCATCTCTCCGGCGTGGTCTCTATCGGTGCGCTTCAGCGCGCGGATTTGACACCACTGTAGCACAGGCCGGAGGCCAGAGCGCGGGCCTGCGCCAGTGCTTATAATGCGGGCATGGCGGCGGTGCCGGAGGCGCGAGTACCGGAGCTGGCGGAGCTGAGCGGGGTGCCGGTCAAGGAACTGGAGCCGGTGCTGGAGGAGGAGACCCGGGCGTGGCGGCGGGAACTGGAGTGGGACTTCACGGCGGCGGCGGACCAAGTGCGGCGGCTGGTGGAGAGCGGCTCGCTGGCGGGCTATGCCCTGGGAGTGGCGGGGCGGACGGTGGGCTACTCCTACCACGTGGCGGATGAACACAAGAGCCTGATCGGGGACCTGTTCCTGGTAGAGGAGCACCGGACGGCGGAAAACGAGCGGATACTGCTGGGGGCCGTGCTGGGGGCCTCGATGAGGACGCGGGGAGTGCGGCGGATCGAGTCGCAGTTGATGCTGCTGCGCTGGACGGAGGAGGGGCCGCTGCCGGGGGCGAAGTTCCTCCAGCACTACCCGCGGAACCTGATGCTTGTGGAGACGGCGCAGGCGGGCGCGCTGCGGCCGAGGACGCGGGAAGACCACATCGCCTTCGACCGGTGGACGGAGCGCCGGCAAGACGAAACCGCGCAGTTGATAGCAGCGGCCTACCGCGGGCACCTGGACAGCCAGATCAACGATCAGTACCGGTCGGCGGCGGGGGCGCGGCGGTTCCTGTGCAACATCGTGCAGTATCCCGGATGCGGCGTTTTCTACCCGCCGGCCTGCTGGATGGCGGTGGATGGCGGCACAGGCCGGATGTGCGGGGCATCGCTGAGCAGCCTGGTGGCGCGGGAGGTAGGGCACATCACGCAGATCTGCGTGGCGCCGGCGGCGCGGGGGCGGGGCGTAGGGTACGAGCTGCTGCGGCGGTCGGTGGAATCGCTGGGGCAGTCGGGGACCGCGAAGGTGAGCCTGACGGTGACCGCGGCGAACGAGACGGCGGTGCAGCTCTACAGGCGAATGGGCTTCCGGGTGGTGAGGAGGTTTCAGGCTCTGGTGTGGGAGGGGTTTTGAGGCGACAGGCCATGGGCCTGTCCAGGGGGTACTAGTACTCACATTTTGCGGCTGGTCGGTACGCTGAACCGTTGACGCGGCGCGGAGGATGGCCTAGACTGTGAGAAGCACTACTAAGGAGATTCAGATGCGAAAAGGCGTTAGTGGCGCGGTTCTCGCCGCGTTGGTGTTCCTGGTGGCCTCCGCCCAGGCGGGCACGGTGTACACGGACCAGCCCAGTTTCCTGGCGCAGCTCCAGCCAGGCTACTACCTGGAGACGTTCCAAGGCATCCCGCTCGGCTTCCTCACCTCGCCCATGGGCTTCTCCTCTGTCCCTTACAGCTACACGGCTTCCGCGCCGAACGGGCTGTGGGGCCAGTATGCGCCGAGCTCGGGGAGTGACGTGGTGCTGTCCATCAACACGGCTTACGACACGCTCCGCTTCGATTTCACCAGCGGGAACGTGACGGCGGTGGGAGGGTACTTCTTCCCAACGGACTTCAATGGAAATCTGACGACCGGCAACACCGTCCTGACCCTTAGCGACGGGACGGCCGTAGCGCTGGTGGACGGAACCCCGGCCTCGTTTGTGGGGTTCACGACCGATCCGGGCCAGTGGATCACCTCCTTGACCGTGGATGCGGTGGATACGCCGGGTGACCCGCCGATCTACCGCTGGCCGACGGTGAACGACCTGTACGTGGGGCAGTCGGGCGCTATCCCCGAGCCGGCCACGGGCGCGCTGCTGGCTGGCGGGGTGCTGCTGCTGGCGGCGCTGGCTCGCCGGCGCAAGAAGGCGTAGCGCCCGGACGCGGCAACGAATCCCTGATCATGCCTGGCCGCAGGCCAGGATCCTGTTTCTTCCTTCCGACGGCGAAGGACTGCCTCGAATCCGAACAAGCGCCGCCCAGGCGCTGTCGTCTGCGGCATAATGTGAGCGGAGGCCGGCGGGACGAAGGTTATGAACACCATTTCACTGGAACAGGAACTGAACCCGTGGGTTGTGGCGGAGGCGCGGTTTGACGAAGCGGCGACGCGGCTGGGGCTGGACGAGGGGCTGTGCAAGGTGCTGCGGACGCCGGCCCGGGAGATAACGGTACACATTCCGGTGCAGCTCGACGATGGGCGGCTGGAGGTGTTCACGGGCTACCGGGTGCAGCACTCGATAGCGCGGGGGCCGGCCAAAGGGGGGATACGGTTTACGCCGGACTTGACGCTGGACGAAGTGCGAGCGCTGGCGGCGTGGATGACGTGGAAGTGCGCGGTGGTGAACATCCCGTTCGGCGGGGCCAAAGGGGGTGTGATCTGCGATCCCGCGCTGCTGTCGGACGCGGAGCTGGAGCGGATCACGCGGCGGTACACGGCGGAGATCCTGCCGTTCCTGGGCCCGGAGGTGGACGTGGCGGCGCCGGACATGAACACCAACGAGCAGATCATGGCCTGGATGATGGACACCTACTCGATGCACGTGCGGCATACGACGACGGCGGTGGTGACGGGCAAGCCGCTGGACCTGGGCGGCTCGCGGGGGCGCCCGGAGGCCACCGGGCGGGGGTGCATGACCGTGACGCTGGAGGCGCTGAAGCGGCTGGGGCTGAAGCCGGAGCAGTGCCGGGTGGTGATACAGGGTTTCGGAAACGTGGGTAGCATGTCGGCCAAGCTGATGGCGCGGGAGGGGTTCAAGATCATCGCGGTGATCGAGATCGACGGGGCCATCTACAACCGGAACGGGCTGGACATTCCGGCGCTGATACAGCACCGGAAGACGACCGGGTCGATAACGGAGTTCGCGGAAGCCGAAAGCATCAACCCCGAGGAGGCGATGTTTCTGGAGTGCGAGGTGCTGCTGCCGGCGGCCAAGGAGAACGTCATCACCTCGCGGAACGTGGGGCGGATCCGCACGCGGGTGTTGTGCGAGGGGGCCAACGGCCCGACGACGCCGGTGGCCGACGAGATCCTGGCCGGGCAGGGCGTTTTCGTGATCCCGGACATCCTGGCCAACGCGGGCGGGGTGACGGTGTCCTACTTCGAGTGGGTGCAGGACCGGCAGGGGTACTTCTGGAACGAGCAGCTTGTGAACGAGCGGCTGGAAGAGATCATGGTGAACAGCTTCCGGGACGTGGTGAGTTACGCGGAGAAGCACGGGGTGAACAACCGGATTGCGGCGTTCATGCTGGCGCTGGACCGGGTGGCGTTCGCGATCAAGCTGCGGGGGATCTACGCGTAGGGGCCGGGCATGTCCGGCCCCCACCGGCCTGGGTCATGACATGAGTTCTGACGCCACCACGCCGCTGATGCGGCAGTATCACTCGATCAGGCAGCAGGTTCCGGGCGCGCTGCTGATGTTCCGGCTCGGTGACTTCTACGAGTTGTTCTACGAGGACGCGATCACGGCGGCGCGGGAGCTGGAGATCACGCTGACCTCGCGGAACAAGGAGCAGGGGCACCCGGTGCCGATGTGCGGGGTGCCGTACCACGCGGCGGAAGGCTACATGGCGCGGCTGATCCAAAAAGGTTACCGGGTAGCGATCTGCGACCAGATGGAGGACCCGCGGTTCGCCAAGAAGCTGGTGAAGCGCGAGATCACGCGGATCGTGACGCCGGGGACGGCGACCGAGGCGGCGCTGTTGCGCTCGCACGAGAACAATTACCTGGCGGCGGTGGCGGTGGAAGGGCGGCGAGCGGGGCTGGCGCACGTGGATGTATCGACGGGGGAGTTCCGGGCGACCGAGATGGAGGCCGGTGAGGTGGCCGCGGCGCTGGAGCAGTTGGGACCGCGGGAGGTGCTGCATGCGCCCGGGCAGAAGCCGCCGGGAGAGGGACGGCTGCTGACGGAAGTCGAGGGGTGGGTCTTCGACTGCGATCACACCGAGCGGAGCCTGCGGGAGCAGTACCGGCTGGCGACGCTGGAGGGCTGCGGGCTGGGTGGGAAGCGGCTGGCGGTGGGCGCGGCGGGGGCCATCCTGCATTACTTGAAGGAGACGCAGCGGGCGGCGCTGGACCACCTGGACAAGCCGACCTTCTACGACCGCGCCGAGGCGATGGTGCTGGACGCGGTGACGGTGCGCAACCTGGAATTGCTGGAGCCGATATTCCTGGACGGGCGGAAGGAAGCGACGCTGATCGGGATCATCGACCAGACGCTGACGGGGATGGGAGGAAGGCTGCTGCGTGCGCGGCTGCTGCGTCCGGCGGTGGAAGTGGCCGAGATTGAGGCGCGGCTGGACGCCCTCGAGGCGCTGCTGGCGGCAACCATCGCGCGGGCGGAGTTGCGCAAGACGCTGGGGGAGATACAGGACCTGGAGCGGCTGCTGGCGAAAGTGACGCTGGGTACGGCGGGGCCGCGGGAGGTGCTGGCGCTGGGGAAGTCGCTGGGGAAGATTCCCAGGTTGAAGAAGGCGCTGGCAGGAGTGACAGGCCGTGGGCCTGTCCTGCCGGATGACGAAGTGGCGGAGGTGCGGGAGCGGATCCTGGCGGCGATCGCGGAGCAGCCGCCGGCGAACCTGGCGGACGGAGGGGCGATTCGGGACGGGTTCGACCCGGAGCTGGACCGCCTGCGGGACCTCAGCCGGAACAGCCGGCGGCACATTGCGCAGCTCGAAGCGCGGGAGCGGGCGCGGACGGGGATAGGATCGTTGAAGGTCCGCTTCAACAACGTCTTCGGCTACTACATAGAGATCTCGAAGTCTAACTTGCATCTGGCGCCCGCCGATTATGAGCGCAAGCAGACGCTGGTGAACGCCGAGCGATTTACTACGCCGGAGCTGAAGGAGTTAGAAAGGCAGATACTGGACGCGGAAGAGAAGATACTGGAGCTGGAGAAGGAGTTATTCGGCCAGGTGCGGGCGCTGGCGGCGGCCAACGGGGCGCGGATACGGAGGACGGCCGCGGCGGTGGCCGAGGTGGACGTGACGGCGGCGCTGGCCGAGGTGGCGGCGCAGAACCGGTACTCGCGGCCGCGGTTTTCCGAAAGCGGCGAGATGCGCATCCTGGCGGGGCGGCATCCGGTCGTGGAGAAGCTGGGGGAACGGGAAGGGCTGCGGTTCATCCCCAACGATTTGTACCTGAACCGGGACACGGAGTTCATCGCCATCATCACCGGGCCCAACATGGGGGGCAAGTCCACGTACCTGAGGCAGGCCGCGCTGATCTCGATTCTGGCGCAGATGGGCTCGTTTGTGCCGGCCGAGGAGGCGCTGCTGCCGGTGGTGGACCGGGTGTTCACGCGGATAGGGGCGTCGGACAACCTGGCGCGGGGGCGCTCGACGTTCATGGTGGAGATGACAGAGACGGCGGCGATACTGAACACGGCGACCGAGCGGAGCCTGATCGTGCTGGACGAGATCGGGCGGGGCACGGCGACTTACGACGGGCTGGCGCTGGCCTGGGCGGTGATCGAGCAGATACACGGGCGGATCCGGGCGAAGACGCTGTTTGCGACGCACTACCACGAGCTGACGGAGCTGGCCGAGCAGCTCGAGGGCGTGCGGAACCTGCGGGTCTCGGTGAAGGAGGCCGGCGACCAGATCATTTTCTTGAGGAAGGTGGAGCCGGGGAGCGCGGACCGGAGTTACGGAATCGAGGTGGCGCGGCTGGCGGGGTTGCCGGCGAGCGTGCTGGAGCGGGCGCGGCAGATTCTGGAGCTGCACGAGAAGACGGAGCGGGAGGTTACCGAGGAGCTTTCGCCGGGGGCGGGAGGACCGCGGGTCCCGATGCAGATACAGCTTTTCGAGCCGGTGAATTACCAGATCGCCGAGCGGATAAGGAAGCTGAACATAGACGAGCTGCGGCCGATCGAGGCGCTGCGGCTGCTGAACGAACTCAAAGAGGAGCTGAAGCGGCAGTGAGGGTGGCCGGAATAATGAGCGGGACCTCGCTGGACGGGATAGATGTGGCCGTCATCGACATCACAGGCAGGAATGCCTATTCCACCGTCGCCTTCGCCACTACGCCGTATCCGGAGGCGGTGCGACGGGCGCTCGAGGGGGTCTCGAACGCAGTGACACACACGCGGGAGGTGGCGCGGCTGCACTTCCTGCTGGGGGAGTTGTACGCGGAGGCCCTGCGGGAGACGTGCCGGAGGGCGGGGATTCCGCTGGAGACGGTGGAGCTTATCGGCTCGCACGGGCAGACCATTTATCACGAGGGTGAGCCGGCGGCGTACCTGGGGCGGCGGGTGGCGAGCACGCTGCAAATCGGAGAGGCGGCGGTGATTGCCGAGCGGACGGGGATTCCGGTGGTAAGCGATTTCCGGCCGCGCGACATCGCCTGCGGGGGCCGCGGGGCGCCGCTGGTGCCGCTGGTGGACTACCTCATGTATGCGCATCGCCGGCTGGGGCGGGTAGCGCTGAATATCGGCGGGATTGCGAATATCACGGCGGTACCGGCGCGGGCAAAGCCGGAGCAGGTGACTGCTTTCGACACCGGGCCGGGGAACATGGTGATCGACCAGTTGGTGAGCCGGGCGACGGGGGGAAAGCAGAAATACGACCGGGACGGGCGGATCGCGCGCCGGGGGAAGGTAGACCGCGGGCTGCTGGAGAAGCTGCTGAGCGCGCCGTATTACCGGAAGCGGCCGCCGAAGACCGCGGGGCGGGAGCAGTATGGGGCGGAGTTCGTCGAGCGGCTGGTGGGGACCGGGCTGGCGATGCCGGATCTGATCGCGACGGCGACGGCACTGACCGCGGCGACGGTGGCGGCGGGGATCGAGCGGTTCGTGCGGCCGCGGACGAAGGTGGATGAGTTGATCGTCTCCGGAGGCGGGGCGCACAACCCGGTGATCATGGGCCAGCTTGCGGCGCTGCTGCCGGAGGTGGCGGTGGCGACCTCCGCGGATTTCGGGATAGACATAGACGCCAAAGAAGCGATCGCCTTTGCGGTGCTGGCCTACCAGACGTGGCGGCGCCGGCCAGGGAACCTGCCGTCGGCGACGGGGGCGCGGCGGGCGGTGGTGCTGGGGAAGGTGACGGGGTAGGAACACCTGCCTCTCCTGGCTTATTGAATATGGTATGCTCAATATTCTAGGAGGTGCGCTTGCTGCTCCACCGCACTCGGCTTCAAAACCGCGTCCTCCGGGCGATCAAAGCCAACCCGGTGACGGCGCTCATCGGACCGCGACAGTGCGGAAAGACCACGCTGGCTCGGCAGATAGCGGAGGCGCGCGGGGCGGAGTACTTCGACCTGGAGGACCCGGTCAGCGAGCGGCGCCTGGCGGCGCCGATGACGGCGTTGCTGCCCCTGCGGGGGCTGGTGGTGATCGACGAGGTGCAGCGACAACCAGCGCTGTTCCCGGTGCTGCGGGTGCTGGCCGACCGGGGACCGCTGCGGGCGCGTTTTCTGGTTCTGGGGAGCGCCAGCCCGGAGTTGCTTCAGCAGGGTTCGGAGACCCTGGCCGGCCGCATCGCCTTCGTGGAGATGGGCGGCTTCGATCTGGAGGAAGCCGGCGCGGACCGGTTGCGGCGGCTGTGGTGGCGCGGCGGATTTCCGCGGTCCTTTCTGGCCCGGAGCGACGCGGAGAGCCGGTCGTGGCGAGAGAACTTCATTGGCACTTTCCTGGAGCGCGACATCCGCGAGTTCGGCGTCCAGGTGCCGCCCCTGACGTTGCGGCGACTTTGGATGATGCTGGCCCACTATCATGGCCAGGTGTGGAACGCTTCCGAGGTGGCGCGGTCACTAGGCGAGGCGCACACCACGGTGAAGCGGCATCTAGACATCCTGACCCGGGCTTTGATGGTGCGCCAACTCCAGCCCTGGCACGCGAACCTCGGCAAGCGCCAAGTGAAGTCGCCCAAGGTGTATCTGCGTGATCCCGGACTACTCCACACCCTGCTGGGCGCGGACTCGTTTCCAGCGCTGGAAGGGCATCCCAAGCTGGGAGCTTCCTGGGAGGGTCTCGTTGTCGAGGAGGCGGTGCGCCTGGTTGGGGAGCGCAACGCCTATTTCTGGGCGACGCAAGCGGGCGCGGAACTGGACCTGCTGTTGATGCTGGGAAACAGGCGGTACGGGGTTGAGGTCAAGTATAGTGACGCTCCGGGGAAAACCAAGTCCATGCGGGTGGCGGTCGAGGATCTCGGGCTGGAACGGCTTTTCGTGGTCTATCCAGGGAGCGCCTCATACGACCTGGACGAAACGACGCGCGTTGTCCCCCTGTGCCAGCTCAGAAGCGAGTTGCTGCCTGCCCGCCGGGGAGCGTAGGGTCAAGAGCATGGGACGCACATTGTTGATGCTGCTGCTGGCTGCGAGCCTGGGTGCTGAAGAGACCTCCGTGCGGGTGGTGGCGACGTTGCCGGGCGGGGCGAACAGTTACTATGTGGGCAACCGGGCGCCGCTCGAGCCGAGCCCGCTGATGAAGCTGCCGCTAGGGAGCGTGCGGGCGGAGGGGTGGCTGCGCCGTCAACTCGAGTTGATGGCGGAGGGGTTCACCGGGCGGCTGAGCCAGATCAGCCGGTTCTGCCAGTTCGAGGGGAACGCCTGGGCGGACCCGCGCGGCGAGGGAGAGAACGGGTGGGAAGAACTGCCGTACTGGCTGAAGGGCTACTACAACCTGGGCCATCAACTCCAGGACCGGCGCATTCTGGCGGAGGCGCGGCGGTGGCTGGAGGCGGTGCTCAAGAGCCAGCGGCCGAACGGGTATTTCGGCAGCCGGGGCAACCTGGATGGCGAGCGGACCTCGGCGGCTGCGGCGGTGGCCTGGCCGAAGTGGCTGGAGCGCACGGTGCCGGACCTGTGGCCGAACATGGTGATGCTGTACCCGCTGCGGTCGCTGTATGAAGCCACGGGGGAGCGGCGCATTCTGGACTTCATGACGAAGTATTTCCGGTGGCAGATGACGGCGCCGCTGGAGAGGTTCGTTCCGTTCAGTTGGCAGCACTGGCGCGCGGGGGACAACCTGGAGGCGATCTACTGGCTGTACAACCGGACGGGGGAGCGCTGGCTGCTGGAGCTGGCGCGGGTGAATCATGAGCGCACGGCGGACTGGGTAGGAGGCGTGCCGACGTGGCACGTCGTGAACATCGCGCAGTGCTTCCGCGAGCCCGGGCAATACTACCAGCAGACCCGCGACATACGCTACCTGAAGGCCAGCGAGCGGGTGTATGAGACGGTGCGGGGAATCTACGGGCAAGTGCCCGGCGGGATGTACGGGGCCGATGAGAACGCGCGACCGGGATTCACCGGCCCGCGGCAAGGGACGGAGACCTGCGCGCTGGTAGAGATGCTTTACAGCGATGAGCTGCTGGCGAGCATCACGGGCAACCCGGTGTGGGCGGACCGGGCCGAAGAGGTGGCCTTCAACTCGCTGCCCTGCGCGATGACGCCGGACCTGAAGGGGCTGCACTACCTGACGGCGCCCAACCAGATCCAGCTCGACCGGCAGGACAAGTCGCCGATGATCGAGAACGGCGGGGACATGTTCTCCTACAACCCGCACCAGTACCGCTGCTGCCAGCACAACGTGGCGTTCGGCTGGCCGTACTACGCGGAGCATGCGTGGATGGCGACGCCGGGCAACGGGCTGGCGGCGGTGTTCTACGTGGCCAGCCGGGTGAAGGCGAAGGCGGGCGATGGAGGGGAGGTCGAGATCCGGGAGACGACCGAGTATCCGTTCGATGAGACGGTGAACTTCGCCATCTCGACAGCAAAGCCGGTGCGGTTCCCGCTGGCGCTGCGGATTCCGGGGTGGTGCGAGCGACCACGAATCAGCGTAAACGGCCAGCCGCTGACGCTGCCCAAGGCGGCGCGGGGGTGGGCGGTGGTGGAGCGCACCTGGCAGGAGGGCGACCGGGTGAAGCTGGAGCTGCCCATGAAGATCCGGGTCGCCGTCTGGAGCCAGAACCGGAACACGGTGTCGGTCGAGCGGGGGCCGCTCGAATACTCGTTGCGCATCGGCGAGCGGTGGGAGAAGAAGGGCGGAACGGAGGAATGGCCGGGTTTCGAGGTGTATCCGACCACGCCGTGGAACTACGGGCTGGTGGTGGACGCGAAGAACCCGGAGGCGTCTTTCGAGGTGGTGAAGGGGAAGTGGCCGCCGGCGGCGCAACCGTTCGCGCTGGATAACGCGCCGGTGGCGCTGCGCGCCAAGGGGAAGCGCATATTGCAGTGGAAGCAGGAGCCAAATGGGCTGGTGGGGGAGGTGCAGCCCGGGCCGGTGCGCTCGGACCAGCCGGCGGAGGATATCACGCTCATCCCGATGGGGTGCGCGCGGCTGCGGATCTCGGCGTTCCCGCAGATCGGGGAGGGCGCGGAAGCGCGCGAGTGGAAGGAAGCGCCTCCGCTGGTGTTCGCCTCCTACACATCGCACTTCGAGCCGCCGACGGCGGTGAGCGACGAGATCGTGCCGGCAAGCTCGGCGGACACCAAGGCGCCGCGATTCACTTGGGGCGAGCGGAGAGGCACCGCGGAGTGGATCGAGTATTACTACTCGCGACCGCGGCGAGTGCGCGGGGTGGAGGTCTACTGGGTGGACGATTCGAGCGGGCCCTACCGTTTGCCGGCGGCCTGGGAAGTGCTCTACTGGAGCGGGAAGCGGTGGGAGGCGGTGCAGGGCGCCACAGGGTACGAGATCCGCAAGGACAGGTTCAGCCGCGTGCGGTTTAGTCCTCTGGAGACCTCGCGGGTGCGGCTGAAGGTGCAACTCCAGGAGCGCTACTCGGCGGGCGTGCTGGAGTTGCGGGTGGGGGAGTAGTATGCTATGAGAGCCGGAATGCCTGGGCGGGGATTTCCGGAGGCGCGGCGTCCCTCGTCGTAGGGGCGAAACTTCAACCTTTGTGGAAGAGAGGAGGAGGCGACTATGTTCAAGCGAAGCGGACTGAAGTTCATGCTGACCGCGGCAGGCCTGCTGTCGACAGCCTTGGCCTTGCGGCTGACCTCGACGGAAGCGGGGCAGATGACCGCGGCCGAGCGCCGTGAATACTACTACGACAGCCAGGGGAAGCGTGTTTCGGTGGAGCTGGTTCCGGACCAGCTCGGGTTGCTGGGCCGGGAGAAGGTGAGCCGGGAAGACATCGTGAAGGCGATCGAGCCGCTGGAGCTGAAGATCCTTCAGGAGTACCCCGGCCGGCTCTTCGTGGTGAGCGTGGCCCGGCCAGCCACGCGGGCGGGGCTATTGCGGCTAGGACGCGATGTCAAGAGCCGGACCGCCAAAGTCGTCAGGCAGGTGGCGCTGGTGGTGACCACGCCGCCGTCGAAGGAGCCCTTCTTCGCCACGGATGACTTCATCGCCAAGTTCAAGAGCGACGTCCCAAAAGAGCAGATCGCGGCCCTGCACCGGGCGAACGCGGTCGAGGTGGTGATGGAGAACCCGTTTGTGAAGGGCCAGTTTCTGCTGCGGCTGAGGCCGGAAGCGCGCTTGGACTGCTTCCAGGCGGCGCGGCGGTACCGCGAGAGCAAGCTGGTGGAGTACGCTTACCCGGACTTCATCGGCGTCTACAAAGACCAGCAGTGGATCCCCAACGATCCCCTGTTCGGGAACCAATGGCACCATAACAACACGGGCCAAAGCGGAGGTACGGTGGATGCGGACATCGACACCCCCTGGGCATGGACAATCACGCAGGGGGCCGCCGGGACGGTGATCGCGGTGATCGAGAACGGCGGCTTCGACACGGGGCACGCGGATCTGACGCCGAACCGGTGGGTGAACCCGGGAGAGGTGGCCGGAAACGGCGTGGACGACGACGGGAACGGGTTCGTGGACGACGTCAACGGCTGGAACTTCGAGGGCTGCACCTCTCCCACACCGACCGGGTGCGGCAACAACAACCTCGCGCCGGCCAATGCCACGGAGAACCACGGGACATCGGTGGCCGGCTCGGCGGCGGCCCGCGGTAACAACTCGCTGGGGGTGACCGGATCCTGTCCGAACTGCCGGCTGATGCTGCTGCGCACGGGATACACGGCCGCGGACTGGGCGAAAAGCTTGGCGTTCGGGTACGCCCAGACCATGGGCGCGCAGATCATCACCAACAGTTGGGGCGGGGGCGGGGCTACGCCCAACACCGTGGCGGCTATCACCACCGCCACCACCAACGGCCGGGGCGGCCTGGGTACGGTGATCCTGTTTGCGGCGGGCAACACAACGGCCAATGTTTGCACGGGGGCGAACCAGGACCCGCGGGCGTCGCTGGCCGACGTGATCGCGGTAAGCAGCTCGAGCAATCAGGACCGGAAAGTGGTAGTGGCGGCAATCGGGAACTGCATCGACGTGCTGGCGCCCAGCCACAGGGGATACGACGCTACCGACCCATACACCGGCACGCTGAATGCAACCACCACGGACCGGACGGGCACGGACGGCTACAACAACAACAGTCCGGTGACGAACTGCCCCTCGGCGGAGCCCGCCGACCGGGCGTACACCTTCTGTTTCGGCGGCACGTCCTTTGCCACGCCGGAGACCGCGGGCGTCACGGGCCTGATTCTGACGGTCAATCCCGGCCTGACCCGCTTGCAGGTGCAGCGGCTGCTCGAAGACACGGCGGACAAGGTGGAGGACTCGGCGGGGCACTACGCCACCGCGAACGGCTTCAGCGCTCCGGCCGGGACGCCCACGCATTCCTGGGGCCGGGTGAACGCCTTCGAGGCGGTGCGAGTGACCGCGCCGGCGGCGCAGGGAGGCAAGGCCGGCGTGGACGTCTTTCTGCGCGACAATCGCCTGGACTGGGGCAACACCGAGCAGCCGAGCAACACCTTGTTCGAGGCCACGCGGGGCTTCATCCCGCATTGGGAGAGCGAGGACATCAAGGTGGATGCGCCGCCGTACCAGCCGGCGCCCACGACGAACGCCGCGTTTGAAGCCTTTACGCACGACAACGCGGCGGCTAGCACGTTGAACAAGGTCTACGTGCGGGTCCGAAACCGGGGGCCGGTGACGGCGTCTTCGGTTACGGTTAAACTGCATTGGGCCTTCGCCGGAGCCGGGTTGCCCAGTGTGCCGGCCGACTTTTGGAGCGTTTTCCCGGCCGACTCGGCCACGACCACGGTCTGGCATCCCCTGGGCGTGCAGACCATCACCAACCTGGCGTACTCGGGAAGCTCGGCAGCGAACACGGCGGGGGACGCGGCGCAGATCGTGAGCTTCGATTTCAACGCGCCGGCATACGACCCGGCGCTGCCCAACCCCGACCACTATTGCCTGTTCGCGGTGCTGGACTCGCCGCAGGACCGGGCGCTGCCCTTGTCGCGGCCCACGATTGCCACGGACTTCGTGCCCGACGCGTTAACGCCGACGGACAACAACGTGACGCACCGCAACATCAAGCTGGTGGACACCAGCGACACCAGCGAGCTGGCGGAGCGGTTCTGGATCGGCAACCCGACCACGAGCGACGCCAGGGTGACCCTGCGTTACCGCGCGCCGAAGGCATGGGCCGCCAGAGTGGAAAGGGTCAGCCTGGGCGAGGCGCCTACGGTCAAAGTCGAGGGGGTGACCTTCGGGAGGGCCTTCACCCTGAAGCCTGGCGAGCGAAGACTGGTGACTGTCCGGGTGACGGGTCCTCTTCGCGGCGTCAGGGGAACGGTGGTGGTTCTTCAGGAAATGCAGGTCGGCGAGCGTCGCATCATGGGCGGGCTGACCTATCGACTGGCGCCGCGCCGGACCAGACCGATCCGGTAGGATCAAGCGGCGAGGTCAGCGGCGGCGGCCACACGTTGGGCGTCCTGCTATGGCAGCCCGCGGCCGCTGGCGAGGTAGACGGCGAAGCTGCCCAGCCAGTGGCCGCCCTCGTAATGCTCGCCGGTGACGCTTGTGAGACCGGCCTCGCGGTGCGCGCGGGCCATGCGGAGGAGTTGCGCCCGCCTGGGGTGCTTGTCGGGCAGGGCGGAGGCGATGCCCTCGAGCATCCAGGCGCGACTGAGGTTGAGGCCGTCGAGGTGGGCCAGCCTGGGGTCAGTGGGGTCGGTGACGACCAGAGGCTGTAAGGCGAGCCGGGGAAGGAAGCGCTCAAACCAAGCGAGGAACTCCGCGCGCGGCAGGACGCGCCGCATCAGGTCCGCCGCGGCCAGACAGGGGGAGAGGAAGTCTTCCCCGGACGGCTCGTAGGTGACGGGGCAGTTCCGGTCGGCGAGGTAGTACTGGCGGGCGCGCTCAAGGAGCAGTTGCTGGAAGGGCTGGTCGCCGGCGGCGCGGGCCCACTCCAGCGCCAGCCCGAGAGCGAAGGCGGTCTGGCTGTGCTCCCCGGTGCGGACGGGGTAGGAGAGCTTGGGCAGCCAGGCCGTGAGGCGCTCGACCGCCGCGGTTTCCAGTGGCGCCACGACGGCGGCCAGCGGGCTGGACCATTCGCGCAGCTCCAGGCCCAGCAGCAGCAGCCAGGCCAGGCCGTAGGGGCGCTCGAAGGTGGCGCGTCCGGCGCCGTTCAGGTACTCGACTTCGCCCCGGACGTTCTCGGGGGTCAGGCTGCGCTCCAGCGCCGCCCGCGCCCGCGAAGCGAAGGGCGCCTGGGGATAGAGGCGGGCCAGGCGCGCCAGGAGCCAGTGCCCGTGCACGGAGGAGTGCCAGTCGTAGCAGCCGTAGAAGGCCGGGGTCAGCGCGCGCGGCGGGCGGGCGTCGGAGTCAGTGTTCAAGACGTGCGCGATCTTGTTGGGGTACTCGCGGTGCACGCAAGCCAGGGCCAGGTCCGCGAAGCGCTCGGCGGCCCGCGGTTCGAGCGCCGAGGCCGCGGCCAGAGCGATTGCCAGCAGCATGTTACTCATGCTAGCAGAGGATATCTGGTACACTGGGAGGCCGGTTATGGCTATCAGCAAGGATTTGCTAGAGATTCTGGTGTGCCCGCAGTGCAAGGCGCCGGTGGAGCTCAAAGCGGATGAGAGCGGGCTGAAGTGCGTCGAGTGCAAGCGGGTCTACCCGATACGCGACGACATTCCGGTGATGCTGATCGAGGAAGCGCGGATCGAGGAGTAGACCCGGAGCCTGAAGGCACACAGGCACGAATGCCTGTGCCACACACAGGCACGAATGCCTGTGCCACGAGCATGGCCAGCATTCTAGAGCAGCTTCCCCGGGGTGCGCGGGTGGCTGTGATCCGCCTACGCTCGCTGGGGGACTGTGTGCTCACCACGCCGGCGCTGGAGATCATGAAGCGGAGCCGTCCGGACCTGGAAGTCGCCGTGGTGGTGGAGGGACGGTTCGCCGCGGTCTTCGAGAGCCATCCGGAGGTGGACGCGGTGCTGGGCCCGCGAGTGGCGGAAGTGGCCGGCTGGCGGCCGCAGCTCTGCCTGAACCTGCATGGAGGAACGCGCAGCCTGCTGCTGGCGGCGCTTTCGGGGGCGCGCTGGCGAGCCGGGTTTGCGCATTTCCAGTGGGGCTTCGTGCACAATGTGAAGATCCCGCGGGCGCAAGAGATCCTGGGCGTGGAGCGGAAGGTGCACACGGCGGAGCACCTGGCCTCGGCGATGTTCTATCTGGGCGCGGAGCGGTGCGAGATCCCGCGGGCGAAGCTGTACGTCGAGGGGCAAGGCAAGACGGGGGTAGGCAAGACGGGAGTCTTACCCTACGTGGTGGTGCATCCGGTGGCGTCGGCGCCGGACAAGACGTGGCCGGCGGAGAGATTCCTGGCGGTGGCCCGGCGGCTGGGGCGGGAATGCGTCTTTATCGGGGCGGCGGATGATGACCTGAGCGCATTCGGCGAGTTTCGCAGGGTGCAGGGCGCGCCGCTGGGGGAGGTGAAGCGGCTGCTGGCCGGAGCGGGGCTGTTCGTGGGGAACGATTCGGGACCGGCGCACCTGGCGGCGGCGCTGGGCGTGCCGGCGGTGGTGATCTTCGGGGCCTCGGAGCCGGAGGTCTGGGGGCCGTGGAAGGCGAGCGCGGAGACGGTGGTGGCGCGGGGGGCCATCGGGGAAGTGAGTGCAGAGGAGGTGCTGGCGGCGGTGGAGCGGCTGGGGGTGCCGGCGTGAGGGATTTGCGGCGGCTGCTGGGCTTCGTGCGGCCCTACTGGCACGTGCTGCTGGGGTCGGTGGTGCTGATGGCCTGCGCCGGGGCCGCGCACGCCATGGTGGCGCTGCTGCTGAGGCCGGTGTTTGACCGGGTGCTCAAGCCGGCCGGGCCCGACGTGCCGGTGCTGTTGTTCAAAGTGCCGCTCTGGGACAAGGCGGTCTACCTCAACCAGATCACGCCGCCGTGGATCCACAACGTGTCAACGATGATCGCTTTCTGGATCCTGGCGGTCTTTCTGATCAAGGGGCTGAGCGACTTCTGCGGGAATTACCTGATCAACTACGTGGGATTCTCGGCGATCACGGACCTGCGGCAACGGGTGTTCGAAAAGGTGCTGCGGCAGGGAGCGCACTTCTTCGAGCTGCACTCGACGGGGCGGCTGATGTCGTCGATCATGAACGACATTGAGAAGATCCAGGTGGCCACCTCGCACATGCTGGCGGACTGGCTGCGGCAGACGTTCTCGGTGGTGGGGCTGCTGTGCGTGCTGATCGCGCTGGACTGGAAGCTGGCTCTTATCAGCCTGACGCTGCTGCCGTTTGTGCTGTGGCCGACGGTGCGCCTCGGCAGGCGCATCCGGCGCACCACGCGGCGGGTGCAGGACGCGGCGGGGGAACTGAGCCAGATTTTGCAGGAGACGCTGAGCGGGCACACGGTGGTGAAATCCTTCGGGGCCGAGCAGCTCGAGTCGCGGCGGTTCCTGGGGGCGTCGCGGAGGCTGCGGGCGGCGAATCTGCGGTACGTTGCGCAGCAAGCCGTGGCCAGCCCGCTGATCGAAATCTTCGGCGCGCTGACGATCGTGGGGCTGCTCTGGTACGCGCGCGGCCAGATCAAGGCCGGAGCGATTACCGAGGGGGCGTTCATCAGCTTCGTGATCACGCTGCTGATGTTGTACGAGCCGGTCAAGCGGCTGACCGGGATTCACAACATCTTCCAGCAGGCGCTGGGGGCATCGCAAAAGGTGCTGGAGTACCTGGACCGGCAGGAGGAGATCCAGGACCGGCCGGGAGCGCGGCGTCTGGAGGAGTTCCGGGAGTCGGTCTTGTTCCAAGACGTGACCTTCCGCTACCCGAGCGCGCCGGACGGGTTCCTGCTGGAGCGGATCCGGCTGGAGGTGAAAGCCGGAGAGATCCTGGCGCTGGTGGGGCCGAGCGGGGCGGGCAAGACGACGCTGGCGAACCTGGTGCCGCGCTTCTACGACGTGACCGAGGGAGCGGTGCTGGTGGACGGGGTGGACGTGCGGGACCTTCAGGTGGCCTCCCTGCGGGAGAAGGTCGGCGTCGTGGCGCAGGACCCGTTCCTGTTCAACGACACCGTGGCGAACAACATCCGCTACGGAAGGCCGCAGGCGGGGGAAGAGGCGCTGCAGGCGGCGGCGCGCAACGCCATGGCCGAGGAGTTCATTCTCCAACTTCCGCAGGGGTACGACACGGTCGTGGGGGAGCGCGGAGTGAAGCTGAGCGGAGGACAGCGGCAGCGAATCGCCATAGCCCGGGCGCTGCTCAAGAACGCGCCGATCCTGATTCTGGACGAGGCCACCTCGCACCTGGACACGGAATCGGAGCGGCTGGTTCAGAGCGCGCTGGCCAACCTGATGGCGGGGCGGACGGTGATCGTGATCGCGCACCGGCTTTCCACGGTGAGGCAGGCGGACAAGATCGTGGTGGTGGATCAGGGGCGGATCGCGGAGGTGGGTACCCACGAGGAACTGGTCAACGGGGGCGGCATTTACCAGCGGCTGCACCAACTGCAATTCCTGGATGAGGAGGCGGAACCGGTCAATCTATGAGCAGCGCGCGGAGCATGACCGGATATGCGCGGGTCACCAAGCCGCTGGCGCAGGGGCAGGTCGCGGTGGCGGTCAAGAGCGTGAACCATCGGGGGCTGGACGTGCACGTGCATCTGCCGGTGGAGCTGGAGGGGCTGGACAACGCGGTGCGGGCGGCGGTGAAGAAGAGAGTGCGGCGCGGGCACTTGCAGGTGCAAGTGAGGATTTGGGGGGAGAAGGCCGGCCCGGCGGTGGCTGTCAACCAAGCCTTGCTGGAGTCCTACCTGGCGGCGTTCCGGGCGGCGGCGGCCGCGCACGTTCTGGCAGGGGAGCCGGATCTGAACGCCGCGCTGCGCGTGCCCGGGATGTTCGAGTGCGGGGAGGTGGAGACCGACCCGGCCACCGAGGCGGCGGTGCTGGAAGCTCTGGAGGAGGCTCTGGCGGCGCTGGACGAGGCCCGGCGCCGGGAAGGCGAAGAGATCGCCGCGGAGATGCGGGGGCGAAACCGGCTGATCCGGGAAGGGGTCGCCCGCATGGAGGCACTCCGGCGAGAAGCGGTGCCGGCGCTACAGGCGCGGCTGAGGGAGCGGCTCGAAGAGCTGCTGGCCGGCGCGGCGCTCGATCCGCAGCGGCTGGCGCAGGAGGCGGCGTTCCTAGCGGACCGCAGCGACGTGAGCGAGGAGCTGATGCGCCTGAAGGTGCACTCCGCCCAGTTGGAGGAACTGCTCGAAGCCGGCGAGGAAATCGGCAAGAAAGTGGATTTCCTGCTCCAGGAGATGCAGCGCGAGGCCAACACTGTCCTGGCGAAGGCGGCCGTCGCGGCCGGGCCGGGACTGGCCATTACGGACTTGGCCCTGGCGGCAAAGTCGGAGATCGAGCGGATCAGGGAGCAGGCAGGGAACCTGGAGTAAGGAGTAAGGAGTCAGGAGGGTGCCCCTGGTGATTGTGGTTTCGGCCGCGTCGGGGTCGGGGAAATCGACCCTGCTGAAGCGCCTGCTGGAGGCGCATCCGGAGTTGGAGTTCTCCGTTTCCTACACTACTCGGCCGCCGCGCGGGGCGGAGCGGGAAGGGGAGAGCTATCACTTCGTATCGCGGGCGGAGTTCGAGGCGCGGCTGGCGGCGGGGGAGTTTCTGGAGCACGCGGAGGTTTTCGGTCATTACTACGGGACGCACCGGAGCGCGGTGGAGCGGGCGCGGGCGGCGGGGCGGGACCTGGTACTCGACATCGACGTGCAGGGTGCGCGACAATTAAAGAGCAAGCTCCCGGAGGCGGTGAGCATCTTTATCCTGGCGCCCTCTCGCGCCGAGCTGGAAGAACGGCTGCGGGCGCGTGCGGAAGATTCCGAGGAAGCGATCGCGCGGCGCCTGCGCGCGGCAGTGGGCGAGATCGCCCATATAGGCGCCTACGACTACATGGTGATCAACCGCGAGCTGCGAGAGTCGGTGGAGACGCTGGAAGCAATCATCCGGGCGGAGCGGGTGCGCTGTAGCCGGATGGAAGAGGAGATCCTTCCGATTCTGGAGAGCTTCCGGGCGAGCTGAGGACAGGTTTCCAAGCATGACTGATACCCCACAGAGATCCAATATCGTCGGGGCCATTCCCGACGATCCCGAGCAGAGTACTTATCGTTTCATCATCGTGGCAGCCAAGCGGGCGCGGCAGCTTCAGAGCGGCGCGCGACCGGTTCTTCCGACAACCTCGAAGAAAGCCACGGTGACGGCGATGGAGGAGGTGCGGCGCGGGCTGGTGAAGTACGAGGATCCGGCGACTGCGCCGCCCGCCGCCGCGGAAGAGGCGTAGCGGGAAAGGAGCGCTCGTGCGGGTTGTGCTCGGCGTGGGCGGGGGTATCGCAGCCTACAAGGCTGCGGAACTAGTCCGCACGCTCAGCGAACGGGGCTTCCAGGTACAGGTAGTCATCACCAAGGCGGGCCAGGAGTTTGTGCGCCCGCTGACATTTGCGGCGCTCACCGGCCGCAAAGTGATTACCGACATGTTCCCGCCGGCCGGGAGCGGCGAGACGCTGGCCAGCGCGGTCGAGCACATCCAGGTGGCGACGGAGAGCGCGCTGCTGGTAGTAGCGCCGGCGACGGCGGACCTGCTGGCGAAGTTCGCGCACGGGCTGGCGGATGACTTCCTGAGCACGCTGTACCTGGCCTTCAACGGCCCGGTGGTTCTGGCCCCGGCCATGAACAGCCACATGTGGGCGCATCCGGCCACGCAGCAGAATGTCGAGGTGCTGCGAAGCCGCGGGCACGTGATGGTCGGGCCGGACGAGGGCTGGCTGGCCTGCGGGATGGTGGGACCGGGACGGCTGGCGGAGCCGGAGCGAATCGCCGATGCGGTCAGCGCGGCGCTCGCCGCGCGGCGCGATTGGGAAGGGGAGAGAGTTCTGGTGACGGCGGGGCCGACCGAGGAGCCGCTGGATCCGGTGCGCTTCATCTCCAACCGCTCGAGCGGCAAGATGGGGTACGCGCTGGCTCGGGCGGCGCGGGAGCGCGGCGCCGAAGTGGTGCTGGTTTCGGGCCCGGTCGAGCTCGCAGCGCCGCGGGGAGCCAAGGTGGTGCGGGTGAACACGGCGGCCCAGATGCGGGAGGCGGTGCTGGAACACCTGGAGTGGGCCAGCGTGATCGTGAAGGCGGCGGCGGTGGCGGACTACTACCTGAGCCAGGTTCCGCAGCAGAAGATGAAGAAGACCGCCGGGCGGTTGTCGCTGGAGTTGGAGCCTACGCCGGACATTCTGGCGGAAGTGGGCCGTAGGAAGGGCGACCGCTTGCTGGTGGGTTTTGCGGCCGAAGCCGGGGACCCGGTGGCCGAAGCGCGGCGGAAGCTGGCGGTCAAGGGTTGCGACATGATGGCAGCCAACCGGGTGGACCGCGAGGGGGTGGGCTTCGGCTCGGACGACAACGAGATCACGCTGGTGCTCAGCACCGGGGAAGTGATCCCGCTCGGACGCGCCTCCAAGCGGGAGCTGGCCGACCGGATTTTCGACGAGCTGCTGAAGCTGCGGCTCGCCTTGCGCCGAGCGCGATGAACGCCGAGCCGCTGCGGCAGTACCTGCTCTACTACCAGGACCTGGGCATCCGCACCCTGTATAAGCGCGGCGGCAGGGCCGCGCCCGCGGAAACGCTCGCGCAGATCGAGGCGGACCTGGGGGACTGCCGGCGGTGCCGCTTGCACCAGGGGCGATCGAAGATCGTGTTCGGCTCAGGCAACCCGCGCGCCAGGCTGGTCTTTGTGGGCGAAGGACCAGGGGCGGAGGAGAACGCGCAGGGGCTGCCCTTCGTGGGGCGGGCCGGGCAACTACTGACCCAGATGATCGAGGGGACAGCGCGCGGGGAAGGGATTCCGCTGGAGCGCAAGGACGTCTACATTTGCAACGTGGTGAAGTGCCGGCCGCCGGAGAACCGCGCGCCGGAGACCGAGGAGATGGAAACCTGCGGGCAGTTTCTGTTCCGGCAGCTTAAGGCCATACGTCCCAAAGCCATCTGCGTGCTGGGGGGGACGGCCGCCAGAGTCCTGCTGGGGACCAAGGAAGGAGTGACCAAGCTGCGCGGCAACTGGTACCGCTGGGGCGATATTCCGGTCATGGTGACCTTCCATCCCGCCTACTTGCTGAGGCCCATGGGCGCGAGCGCCAAGCGGGAAGCCTGGGAGGACCTGAAGAAGTTGCTGCACTACGTGTACGATTGAGCCATGGGACGGAGCTATCCCGGCGTCTTCGTGACCTTCGAAGGCACGGACGGGTGCGGCAAGACCACTCAGATGGACCGGCTCGCCGCCAGGCTGCGGGATGAAGGATACGAGGTGGTGGTGACCGTCGAGCCGGGGGGCACGCGGATCGGGGAGCAGATACGGCGCATTCTGCTGGACTCGGCCAATCAGGAGCTATGCCCCACCGCCGAACTGCTCTTGTACTTCGCCTCCCGCGCGCAGAACGTCGAAGAGCGCATTCTGCCGGCGCTCGCCCGCGGCGCCATTGTGCTGTCCGACCGGTTCACGGATTCGAGCATGGTCTACCAGGGCGCCGCCCGCGGGCTCGGCGAGGAGGAGGTGCTGGCGCTGGATGGGATTGCCTGCCGCGGCCTCAAGCCGGACCTGACGGTGCTGATCGACATCGACCTGGAGACGAGCCTGGAGCGGGCACGGAGTCGCGGGCTGGGCAAGGCGGAGAGCCGGATGGACGAGCAGGCGGCGGAGTTTCACCGGCGAGTGCGCGAGGCCTACCTGCGGCTGGCGGAGCGGGAAGCGCGGCGGTTCCGGGTGATCGACGGGCGTCCGGATCCCGAGAGCGTGGCGGCGGCGGTCTGGGCCGCGGTGCGACCGCTGGTCGGGGAGCGGGATGTTCGCTGATTTTTGCGGGAACCGGGCGGTAGGCGAGGCGCTCGAGCAAGTGATTGCCAGCGGGCGCATCCCGCAGACGCTGTTGTTCGCGGGCCCGGAGGGCGTGGGCAAGGCCACGCTGGCGCGGCGCTTCGGCGCCCGGCTGCTGGGCGGGGCGGAGAAGATCGAGCGGGACGATCTGAGCCTGCCGCACAACGCCGAGTACCTGGCGGAGCGGGAGAAGTGGCCCTCCCAGCGGCGCGTCGAGGACCCGCTGCTGTTCGCCACCCAGCCAGATTTCGTGACGTTCCCGCCGGACGGCCCGCTGCGGCAGATCCTGATCCCGCAGATGCGGCTGCTGAAGGAGCAGGCGCGCCTCCGGCCGCTGCGCGGTGAGCGGCGGGTGTTCTTGATCGACCAGATCGACCGGGCCGGCGAGCAGGCCGCCAATTCGCTGCTGAAGACGCTGGAAGAGCCGCCAGAGCATTTGATCCTCATCCTCACCGCGGCCAACCCTTACGATTTGCTGCCCACCATCCGCTCGCGCGCGGTGTGGTTCCACGTTGCGCCGCTCAGCGACGAGGAGATGCAGCAGTTCATCAGCGCGCGGAAGCTGGACCAAGTGGAGCGGCGGATCGCGCTGGCGCGGGGCAGCCCGGGCGTGGCGGTGTCGCTGGATCTGGAGGCCTATGACCGCGGGTGCGCCGGGATGATGGCCTTGCTCAAGGTCTCGGCCGGGGAGGCGCCCTTCGAGACGTGGGTGAAGTACGCCGAATCGGCGGCGGCACGGCAGGACCGGCTGGAAGACTTGCTGCGGATCCTCTATTTGCTGCTCCAGGATGTGTTGTACTTGCAGCGCGGCCGGGACGGCATCCGCAACCAGGACTTGCGGGGGGAACTGGAACCGCTGGCCCGCAGAGTCAGTTTCGCGTGGATGCGCCGCGCGGTGCGGAAGGTGGACGAGCTGGCCGGCCTGGTCCGGCGGAACATCCAGAAGAGCATTGCGCTGGATGCCATGGTGGTGGGTTTGAGAGAGGCCGGCTGAGAGCCGGCCGCAGCCTGAGAGGCCGCCCCACTGGGTGAATGCTTGCAATTGTCCCGAAGTCACAGGCCAGCAAGTGGCTCTCAGAATTGGAGGTAGCCAAGTGAAGACGGTGGCTCTGTCGGAGGTCAAAGACGATCTCTCCCGCTACCTGCGGATCGCCGAAAAGGAGCAGGTAGTCATCACGCGGCACGGCAAGCCTGCCGGTGTACTCATCGGCTTCGAGTCGGAAGAGGACTGGTTCGACTACCGGCTGGAGCATGACCCGCGCTTCCTGCGCCGTTTAGACCGAAGTTCCACCCCTGATGGCATGTGAAAGTGGCTGTTTGTTGGGTTTTG